>JBJTSJ010000168.1:0-3755 GCA_046076605.1 Tabrizicola sp. | reverse complement strand
GCGACAGCGACGAGATCCTGATAGCGGCCAAGGGCAGACGGGGCGGCAAGCTTGTTGCGGTAGGCGTTCTGGTAGCCCGGCGACAGGGAAATGGCGGTGTCGAAGTAGGACAGCGCCTCCTCTGCCCGGCCCAGATCAATCAGGCAGCGGCCCTTGATTTCATTGGCATAGGCGTATTGCGGGTCGAGCCGCAGGGCGTTGTCGGCGTCGTCCGAACAGCGCTGGCCGTCGCGGAACTGCCACCAGGTTTCCGCCCGGTTCGCCCAGGCCGAGACGTAGTCCTCGACAGCGAGCGCGGCAGAGTAATGCGCCAGTGCACCGGCGATGTCGCCCTGGTCGAAGCGGACATTGCCAAGCTCGACCCAGATCCTGGCATTGGCGGCGGACAGCGCGATGGCCTGCTGGAGCGTGGCGGAGGCCTCGTCCAGTTGGCCCTGCATGCGCTGCGCCTCGCCCTTCATGGCAAGCGCGATGGCGGCCGCGTCGGCGGTGCTGGCGGCCTGGTAGGCCTGGTCGCACAGGGTGACCTGCGTTTCATAATCGGCGCTGCGGTCCTCGCAGGTTTGCGCGGCGGCGGGCAGGGCGGGGGCTAGGGTCGCAAGGACGAAGAGGAGGCGGCGCATGGGGGCTTTCGCGGAAGGTGCCGGGGCTGGCGGAAGCGTCCTTCAGGCGGTGCGGAAAATCAAGTGCGTGGTCAGGCGGCGGTAAGGCCCGGGCCAAGGTCCATGCCGCGGGCACCAAGGATGAGACGAGACCAACGGCGCCCGGGGCGGTGAAGCGGCAAGTCCGCGGCGGACAGCCGGCCGTCGATGAGGGCGCGATACAGCGCGATGGTGCCGGGGCGGAGGTAGGGCGACCAATGGCAGATGCGGCGGGGCGGGTCGGCGAGGGTATGGCCAAGACGGCTGAGACCCGCCAGCGTGCGGGGCTGGTCGATCCAGAGATCGTGCCAGTTCGGACGCTCTCGCCCCAGGCCCTGGCCGATCGAGGTGCGCAGGCCAAGGTGGATGCCCCATTCGAAGCAGGCGTCGAACAGGTCGTTCTCGCGGGTGGTGACGTTGATGACTTCGACCGCCTGGCCGGCGGGGGTGGCGAGGGCGGCGAGGGTCCGGCCACGCGTCTCGGCCGCGGCAAGAAGGATCATGCGGTCGATCAGGCCGGGGTCAAGGAGCGGAAGGGCGGCCAGGGCCACCCGGGCACCCATCGAATGGGCGATGATCTGAAGGGGGCGGCCTGACAGGTCGTGGACGCTGCGGACGACCTCGGCCAAGGCGTCGCCGGTCCGGTGGGCGCGGTGATGCGCGCGCCAGGGGTCGCATTTCGCGTTCCAGCCAAGCGCGATGCCCAGGCCCTGTCGTCCGTCGAGGCCAAGGTGGCGGGGCCAGCTGACCGCGCGGCGATCCGCGGGCGCGGGGTCCAGGGACAGGATCGAGCCGTGCGGGCAGTCACGGGCAAAGCCCGGGGCATAGCGCCAGCCGTGGATCATGACGACGACGGGGGCGGTGGGGGGCAGAGCGTCCAGCTTGCGTGCCAACCGGTCCCGGTCAAGGACAAGGCCCCGGGGGGTCGCATCGGCGCGGATCGGACGGGGGTCGTCGGGCATGGCCTGCACCCGGAGCTGCCTCTTTGTGCGAACTCATGCCGCAGCGCGGAAACGCTGGCGTGACGCGCGGGTGACGAAGCCGTGACAGTGCGCCTGTGGTACGGGTTGACCGCATCCGGCAGCGGGCGTATGCAGTCGCCCGTGGCGATTTGTTACCGGATTGCGGGCCACGTTAAACAAGCCGCTAAAGAGGTGAAGGGCATGGCCCCGGCACCTTTGGTTGTCCGGGGCTTTTTTTTGGCCGGGGGCCCGAAGATGACGAAGGACTGGAAGGCACGCACGCAGCTGGTGCACGAGGGCAGCCGCCGCAGCCAGTATGGCGAGATGGCCGAGGCGATCTTCCTGACGCAAGGGTTCGTCTATCCGACCGCGGAAAGCGCCGAGGCCCGGTTCGTGAAGGCGGGTGAGGACGAGTTCATCTATGCCCGCTACGGAAACCCGACGACGCGGATGTTCGAGGAACGCATCGCGGCGCTGGAGGGGACGGAGGATGCCTTTGCGACGGCGTCCGGCATGGCGGCGGTGAGCGGGGCGCTGATGTCGCTGGTCCGGGCGGGGGACCATGTAGTGTCTGCCCGCGCGCTGTTCGGGTCCTGTCTTTATGTTCTGGAAGAGGTGCTGCAGAAGTTCGGGGTAAAGGTCACCTTTGTCGACGGTGCTGACCTGGATCAGTGGCGGGCCGCCGTGACCCCCGGAACCAAGGCGGTGTTCTTCGAATCAATGTCGAACCCGACGCTGGAACTGGTGGATATCCGGGGAGTCTCCGAGATCGCCCACAAGGCGGGTGCCTTGGTGATCTGCGACAACGTCTTTGCGACGCCGATCTTTTCCCGCGCGGTCGAGCAGGGGGCCGATGTGGTGGTCTATTCGACCACAAAGCACATCGACGGCCAGGGCCGGGCGCTGGGGGGCGTGGTCTGCGGGACACAGGCCTTCGTGCGCAAGACGCTTGAGCCTTACATGAAACACACCGGCGGCAGCATGAGCCCGTTCACCGCCTGGATGCATCTGAACGGCATGGCGACGCTTGACCTGCGCTGCCGGGCGATGGCGGCAGGGGCGCAGAAGATTGCCGAGACGCTGTCGGAGTGGAGCCAGGTGGGCCGGGTTATCTATCCGGGGCTTTCCTCGCACCCCCAGCATGATCTGGCGATGGCGCAAATGGGCTGTGGCGGGACGCTGGTGACGTTTGAGGTCGCGGGCGGCAAGGACGCGGCGTTCCGTTTCATGAACGCGCTAGGAATCATCAAGATTTCCAACAACCTGGGCGACGCCAAGACCATTGCCACCCATCCCGCGACGACGACCCACCAGCGCCTGCCGCAGGACCAGAAGGACGCGCTTGGGATTACTCCGGGCCTGATCCGGCTGTCGGTGGGGCTGGAGGACGTGGACGACCTGATCGAGGACCTGGGTCAGGCGCTGGGGCGGAACTAGGCGGAAGTCCGCTCTTGCGGGCAGGGTAAAACTGTCTATCTAATGGGGACCTGCCTCGGACCAGGGTGATCCGGTGGCGGCCTCCCAGCGTAGAATATTCCGGAAATTGACGGCTTGGCCCGATGGCCCGCCCGAACCGAAAGGACCTGCCCACATGAATATCCATACCCCTGAGATCGACCGGCTTCCTTCGCGCGAAGAGGCCGAAGCGGCGCTTGCCGTGCTGCGGCGGTGGGCAGGCAAATCGTCGGACGAAGAGATCTCGCGCCTGGATTCGGCGGTGGGCTGGCTGGTGCCGGGGCAGGGCTATCCGGCTTTGTCTCGCGAGTATCCGCATGGCTTCAAGGCCGATGCGGCCTATCGCGCCACGCTGCCTGACCTGCAGAACGGGCCAGCGAGCCTGATCCGGGGTGCCAAGGCGCGCATCCAGCATGTCGGGATTTCCAATTTCCGGCTGCCGGTGCGCTTTGCCACCCGCGACGGCGCGCCGTTGGTGCTGGAAACGTCGGTCACCGGGACCGTCAGCCTGGAGGCCGAGAAAAAGGGCATCAACATGAGCCGCATCATGCGGTCCTTCTATGCTCATGCCGAGAAGGAGTTTGACTTCGGCGTGATCGAGGCGGCGCTGGACGATTACAAGGCGGAGCTTGGGTCCTATGACTCGCGCATCCAAATGCGGCTGTCGTTCCCGAAGCGAGACCTTCTGCATCGGGAA
>JBJTSJ010000167.1:0-4141 GCA_046076605.1 Tabrizicola sp. | reverse complement strand
GGCCGAGGCTGTGTAAAAACTCCAATTTCGAGATTCTGAACAGAACAATTTCCTCATGAGCCCTCCGGTGGCGGCTCGCGTCAGGACGAAATATTGCAGTTGCTCCTGCGGGAGAACATCATTCCCGGCCCGACCATGCCTGACTGAGTTTTCACACAGCCTCGGCCCATTTTCGGGGCGGCTACCGCTTGGTGAAAGGGGCAACTTCGACCTGCCGTTGCGTAAAGCCTACAGTCGCGATTGTTTTTCCTCGCGCCCAGCAATGCCGCAATCGAGTCTCAGTGTTTCCTGAATTCCCTGCAGGATGACGGGGGCATGATTGACGGCGAATCCGCGAGGATATACGGAAACATGCGAATGAAAGAATGTATATACTCTTGAAGAAGATTGTTAGCCGGTTCCTGATGTCGCTGGGGGCTGCTACCATTGCCCCGACGGCACTCTTGGCCCAAGAGGGCAGCGGTGTATCGATTTCTGAAGTGTGTACAAAGCCTGAGTATGCCGAGCAGAGTGCGAAACTTTGGGCGCATGTCCAAAAGGCCGACAAGACCGAGGTCTACATCGCCTATCTGGAAGCCTGTGGTTCCTCGCCGCTGACTGAGGAATATGCTGCGATTGCGCGCGAAATCGTGGTGCAGCGGACGGCGAACTACACCAACATGCCTGACAAGGTTGAGCGGATCGTCTGGGAAGACAATGACCCGAACGGGTTCATGTCGGTCTACGTCTACTGACCGACGCAGGACTTGGTGCTCGCGGACAACGACATTGGGCGGAAGCAGGATCTGCTTCCGCCCTTTGCTTCGGCAGAAGGCGCGGACATGCGCGCTTCGGCCGAGGACTATCTCGACTTCCTGACGCTGATCGACCAAGCCGAGGCCGTGGCCGCGGATGACTGGTTGCAATGGGCCGACCGCGAGGCGGCAAAGCGCTATCCCAAGGACATGGAGCTGGTCGCGCGATGGATGCTGCACGAGACGATCCGGGGACAGGTCGAGATCGTCCGGACGCTGCGTGCGGTGCTGTCCAGCCTGTCAGCAGCCGAACGGAAAAAACCCACGATCCTGGATGCCCTGGCGCGGGCTGACTTTCTGCTGGGGCATTGCGATACCGGGGCCGAGCGACTGGCCGAACTTTCCGATTGCGCGCCAGACCACGATACCGCGCGGACCGAGGCTGCGCAGTTGCGCGGTCTGGTCGCCGCGGGGCGGGTGGCGGAGGCGCTGGAGCTGGCGCGGCGGAAGGATCGTCAGCGTGACGCGGACCTTGCACGGGCGATGACGGAAACCTTCCAGGCAGCCAGCGCCCATGCCGAGCTTTGCGCCCAGATCGAGGCGATGGGCGGGATGGCGAGCCTTTCCGAAGCACCGATGGCGGCTTCCTACCTGTCTGCGCTGGAGGCGATGGGGCGGCTTGACGAATGTCTGGCGCAGGGAATGGCGTTCCTGGAGCGGGTTCCGGCCAGTTCGAACGTGGTCCAGGTGATCCGCTATGTTGCGATCCGGCTTGATCGTCTGGCCGAAGTAACGCCTTGGCTAAGGCGGTGTGCCGAGGCGCTGGAAGGGCGGTCAGAAGCCCTGGACCTGCAGGCATTGGCCGCGCAGGATGCAGATGACTATGGGGCGGCCTGGGCCTGTCTGGCGAAACTTGGTGATCAGTCCGGCGAAATGGCATGCCGATTGCGCTTGGGGATCGTGACCACTGACCCGTCCTGTTCGCGCCGGACGGCTTGGCGGGCCTATCAGGCCTATCGGGGCCTTCGGGTCAGCCATGCCGGTCCGGAAATGCAGTTCGGCAGCTATCTTCTGAATGCCGCGCGTCGCCCGGCCGATCTGGCGGAGGCTTTGGCCGTTGTCGAGACGGGCCTGCCGCTGGCCAAGGGCAATCCCTACTTCCACCGGCTGTACATGACCCTGCTTCTGGCGTCTGGCCAGCCGGCTGCGGCGAGGGCGCATCTGGATGCCTTGCCGGAAGGCCTGCGCGGTTCGCGGCTGGTGCAGGAGGTCGAGTTGAGCTTTCGGCAGGCCGGGGGTGACCATCTGGGGGTGCGGAAGTCATGGGTGGACCACGCCCGGCAGGGGGGTTACCGAGTATTCTCAACCGAGACGGAGCCAGCTGTTCCTGCAGTTCCGGGCCAAGCGGCCAAGGGGCGCGTCGTCGTCTTTGCTGTGGTCTTCAACGGCATCGATTATCTGCAACCCTTCCTGACGCACTATCGCGCGCTGGGGGTCGAGGGGTTCGTCATCGTCGACAACGGCTCGACCGACGGCACACGAGAGTGGCTGGAAGGTCAGGCCGATGTGGTCTTGCATGACCAGCCCGGCAGCTTCCGGGCCTCGGCGCATGGGGTGGCCTGGATCAACCCGTTGATCCAGGAGCATGCCCAGGGCCGCTGGGCCCTGTTCGTCGATATCGACGAGCATTTGGTGTTTCCGGGGATCGAACAGGGGCGGACGCTGGCCGACCTAGTCGACTTTGCGGAAGCCAAGGGTGCGGGATGTTTTCCGTCCTACATGCTGGACATGTTCGCCAGCCCCCGCTCGGCGCGGGAGGGTTTTGCCGGGCATCGCTATTTCGACCGTGAATATGTCAGCTTCCCCTCGGTCCTGCCGCCATACCGGATGGTGCAGGGCGGGGTGCGGGGGCGGCTGACCGGACGGCAGTTCCTGATCACCAAGTCCCCGCTGGTCAAGGTTGATCCAGATGTAATATTCTTGGAGAACAACCATCTGCACACGCATCTGCCACCTTGCGACGTGACGACGGCGCTGCTCCACTACAAGTTCGTCGGCGATGCAAAGGCCAGGTTCGTGGAGGCCGTGGAACGGGGCGAGCATTTCCTGGGCGGGCGGTTCTACCGAGACATGCTGGCCCGGCTGAAGGGCAATGGGATCAGGCGGGACCTTTGGGCCCGGACGTACAAGGGCGACCGGCAGCTGACCCGGATGGGACTGCTGACGACGACGCCGGACTGGGAAGCGTGGAAAGGGTCAGGGCAGCGATGACGGAGTTCAAGGAAATCCTGGTCCTGGGGGTCGGTCGGTCGGGGTCAAACCTGCTGTGCTCGATCCTTCGCAAGATCGAGGGCAACGCGGGGTTCTTCGAGATCCTGAGCGAGGCGAAGTCGGAAGGCGTACAATGGTATCCCGGCATCGCGGCCCGGATGTTCGCCCAGTTCGCACCGGAAGCCGAAGACGTGGCCGCCGCGGAATTCCTGGCCGCGCGCAACGCGGATCCGGTCGCTTATTTTGACGCCCTGTCTGCCGCCGCTTTTGACGCCCTGTCTGCCGCCGCGCGCGCCGAGGGCTTCACCTCTATGACCTGCAAGATTTTCGCGCGGCAGATCGAGCTTCCGCATCTGAGGGCTATCCTGTCCCGACCAAACCTGTCAGTTGTCTTCCTGACCCGGCGCCGGATTGATCGCTATATCTCGCGTCTCAAGGGTCATCTCACGGGGGCCTTCGTTCGTGAGAATTACACCGAACTGCGACCGGAACTTCATCTGCGTCCCTTCCTGGAAACGGCCTTCCTGATCGACAGGCAATACGACGCAATGCTGGACTGCGTGCGGGCAAGTGAAGTGCGGCACAGCTTTCTCGACTACGACCACGATCTTGACATTGCCGACGATCTTCGGGGGGAAAGGATCAATTCGGCCCTGGAGCAGGTGAGCTCTTCTGGCAGGGTTTCGACGGCAAAAGCAGAAAACTGGCTGACGAAACAGGACCAAACCCCCGACTGGCGCGACAAGGTGTCGAACGGGTTCGAGGTGACATCGGCACTGGCCGGGTTGGGACTTCTCAACTATGCTGAAAACGCCCCGCTGGAGGGCGTTCAGGTCGCCCGCCGTGGGCCAGCCGCAGTGGTCGCTTCGCCACGAAACGATGATCTTCTGGACGAGGGCGGCTACAACATTGCGGTGTCGACCGATCCGGTCATCACCTTCACGGCAATACAGTACGGACGGTCCTTCATGGCCGAGTGGATGGCGGGGCCGGAACCTGCATTCGGCGTAAGCCTACGGTGAGCGCCGTCTTGAGCGGATTTCTCTTGGTCGGCTATCGAGTGTCCGTATGGACGCACACGAAGACACCCCCCGCATTCAGGTTTTGTCGGTTTCCGATACGGGTCGCCGTCGTCG
>JBJTSJ010000166.1:0-8945 GCA_046076605.1 Tabrizicola sp. | reverse complement strand
CGGGTTTTTTGGGGTGGCTCATCGGGGCCGAGTTTATCGTCCCACCCGAAATGCAGCCGGAACTACTAGAAGACACGACCACTGAGCAAAGACTTATGCCAAGCGATTTTATCGATTGGCGAACCCTGCGTTCCCTTCGGCAGCAATGACTGGATGCGTCCGTGGTGCGCTGTAGCGCACCCTACGAGGTCGCCGTGTCGCGCCCGACGATCAGCGAGGAGGGATGCGGGACGCGAGCGAGGAGCGGGTTAGCGGAGGGCGCGGCCTTTGATGATGGCTTCCGCTCCGAACTTGGCGCGGATGGCGTCGGTGGCGCGTTCGGCGGCGGCTCGGCGGGTGGCTTGGGGGTCGAGGAGGTCTCCGCTCAGGTCGGCCTGATCCTCGGGGGCGAGGTCGGAGATGCCGACGCCGATCAGGCGGAAGGGGCCTTGCGTCCCGGCATGATCGAAGAGGTCGCGGGCGGCGCGGTAGATGCGGTCGGTGAGTTGGGTGGGGTCCGACAGGGCGTGGCGGCGGGTGACGAGTTGGAAGTCGCCTTTCTTCAGCTTCAGCGTCACGGTACGGCCTGACAGGCGCTTGGCCTTGGCGCGATCGGCGACTTGTTCGGACAGGCGCCAGATGTGGCCGTCGAGGAGGTCGGGGTCGGAGGTGTCCTCGAAGAAGGTCGTTTCCTTGGAGATCGACTTCAGGCGCTCGTCCCGGTTCACGCGGCGGGTGTCGAGGCCGCGGGCGAGGTGCCAGAGGCGGTCGCCCATGCTGCCGAACCTTGCGCCAAGATCGGCGCGGTCCCAGCGCAAAAGGTCGGCGATGGTGCGGATGCCTGCGGACTCCAGGGCCGTCTGGGTGGCCTGGCCCACGCCCCAGATGATGCGGACGGGTTTGGGTTTCAGGAAGGCCTCCGTCTCGGCCTTGCCGATCACCGAGAAGCCTCGGGGTTTGTCGAGGTCGCTGGCGATCTTGGCGAGGAACTTGTTGTGGCTGAGGCCGATGGAGCCGGTGAGGCCAAGCTCATCCTCCATCCGTTTCGTCAGGCGGGCGAGGAGGACGGCAGGGGGTGCGCCGTGCAGGCGGGCGGTGCCGGTGAGGTCGAGGAAGGCCTCATCCAGCGACAGGGGTTCGATGGAGGGGGTCAGCTCCTCCATCATCGCGCGAATGGCGCGAGAGGCCTCGGTGTAGGCAGAGAAGCGGGGTTTGACGACGACGGCCTCGGGGCAAAGCTTCAGGGCCTGGAACATCGGCATGGCCGAGCGGACGCCCTTGATGCGGGCGATGTAGCAGCAGGTCGACACCACGCCGCGTTGGCCACCACCGACGATGACGGGCTGGTCGCGGAGGGCGGGGTTGTCGCGTTTTTCGACGGAGGCATAGAAGGCGTCGCAGTCCATGTGGGCGATGGAGAGCCCGGTCAGCTCGTCATGGGTGACAATGCGTGGCGAGCGGCAGGCGGGGCAGCGCGACACCGGGTTGTCGGTCAGGGTCAGGCAGTCGCGGCAGAGGCTGGGCATGGGGCGAGGCTACCACGCTGGTTGCGGGCTGTGGAGGGTGGTGGTCAAAAGCGGTTGACCTTCCCGCAACCTCTCCGTCCTATCCTGAGCCGAGACAGAGGACCGTTTCGCGCATGACGCACCCATATGAGAGCCTGCCCGAGGACCGTTTCTGGCGGACCGCCGTCGCGGAGCGGGATGCGCTGGGGATCACCGGGCTGTGGAAACCCAAATATGCCATCGCGCGGCGGACCCGGATCGTGACCGCCGGATCCTGCTTTGCCCAGCATTTTTCCAAGGCGCTGGTGACGCGGCGTTATCGCTGGCTGGATTTCGAGCCGGGTCCTGCCTGGCTGACGCCAGAGCAGCGGAAGGACTATCACTACGGGACCTTCAGTTTTCGCACCGGCAACATCTACACGCCGCGCATGCTGCTGCAATGGCTGACCTGGGCGCTGACGGATGCGGTCCCTCCGGATGAGGTCTGGGAGAGGGACGGGCGCTTCTATGACCCGTTCCGCCCGGGGGTGGAGCCGGGAGGCTTTGCCAGTGCAGAGGAGCTGCATGCTTCGCGCCGGGACACGTTGCGCGCGATCGCCGAGGCGGTTCGGGGGTCACATGTGTTTGTGTTTACCATGGGGCTGACAGAGGGCTGGCAGGACACGGCGACGGGGGTGGAATATGCGGTCTGCCCGGGCACGATGGCGGGAGAGTTCGATGCGGAGCGGCATGTCTTCGTGAACCACGGGTTCGCGACGCTGATGCGGGAGATGACGCTGGCGCTGCGGTTGATGTTCCGGGCGAACCGGCGGCTGCTTGCCCTGCTGACGGTGTCGCCGGTGCCGCTGACGGCGACGGCGTCGGGGCAACATGTGCTGACCGCCACAAGCCATTCCAAATCGCTCTTGCGGGCAGTGGCGTCCGAACTGGTGCAGGGCCAGCCGCGGGTGGATTACTTTCCGTCCTACGAGATCATCACCCATCCCGCCTACAAGGGCCGTTTCTTTGCGCCGAACCTGCGGTCGGTGCTGCCTGAAGGCGTGGACCATGTGATGGCGCAGTTCTTCCGCGACCAGGCGGCGGCCTTTGGCGGCGAGACGGGTGTCGCCCCGGAACCGCTGCTGCCGGAACCTGCGCCACCCGTTCTTGACGAGGCGCCGGAGCCGGAACTGACCGAGGCCGAGGAATTGCGGTGCGAAGAAGAGATTCTGGCGGCCTTCGCGCCGGTTGCGCGCCATGACTGACAGGCTGCCCCGGCTTTGCATCTTCGGTGACAGCCATTACGCCTGTCTGAAGCAGGCCGAGCTGCAGGGCCTGGTCGATGTGTCCGGGGTGGAGCTGGAATACTGGGGCCATGTCGGGGGCCGGTTCCGGTACCTGGAGGTCCGGGATGGCGCGATCCATCCGCTTGACGATTTCACCGCCCGCCGGTTTGCCCAGTTCAATGCCCGTGGGCGCGAGTTCCTGCCGGCCAACGACTTTGACACCATTCATGTCACCGGCGCCCGGGTCTATGTCTGGCGCATGTTCAACCTGGTCCTGCGCGGTCTTGCCGAGGGGCCTTTCCTGAGCTCGGGCCTGGTTCGGCGGATTCTGACCGATGGATTGCGGGGGCAGGCGGGCTATCGTCTGGCCAAGGGACTGGCGGAAACCGGAACTGCTCGGGTCCTGTTGTCTCCTATCGCGTATTACACCGCTGATCCGACCCTGTTTGCCGATGTGGTGACAGCGGAAATGGCCGCGTTGATCCCGGATCAGGTGCCGCAGTTCTGGAGCATCCTGCAGAAGGCCGCGGCAGAGGACGGGATCGAGCTTTTGAGCCAACCGGAGGCAAGCGTGAAGGACGGGCTGTTCACCGACGCGGCCTATGCCGTTGCGAACCATGTCGAGAAGCGGGATTTTGAGCACCATAATGCCGCCTATGGTGCGCTGATCCTGGCGCGCGCGGTTGCCTTGGCGCGGCGGGGTTAGGCTTGCAGCGGCCTGAGGAGGCCTGCAAGATAGGTCAGGGAGGCCCGATGCTTCAGATCGCTGCGAAATTGCCGCCCGGAGCCCTGATCGGGGGAGACGAGCATCTGCTGGCCGAGGCCGTTCTGCGGACCGGGGGTGCGCGCTTTGTGGCGCGGGACATCGACATGATCCGGTCCGCCGGCAAGATCACCGGCTGGCGCGAGCAGTATGGAGCGATCGAGGCGGTCGTAGCGGGGCCGAACAGCGGCAACAGCCGGCATCACGCCGGCCCGCCCGAGGCGGTGGTCTTCCAGGAAGGGCTGAACTGCGGCTTCACCCTGCCCCGCTTTGCCCCAGAGGTGGAGGCCTTCACCGTGGCGATCATCTACCGGTCGGAGGGAGAGGCGAAGACCCTGGCCTCGGTCTTTACCGGGCAGGCGAACAACATGATCTTTCTGACCGAGAACGATGGGGTGCTTCTGGCCAAGGACCGGGAGAACACGCTGGAGGTCTCGGTCCCGGTGCCGCGCGGGGGGGAGGTGAAGCTGGCGCTTCTGGGCTTTGCTGGGCAGTCCCTGTGCCTGAAGCTAGGCGATCGGGTCGCCGAAGCGCGCGGGATCATTCCGGGCCTGCAGCATCCGGCGGATTTTTTCATCGGCTGCCGATCGAACCGGGCGGGGTTGGGTAAGACCTTGGGCCAGTCGCTGGTGCATGAGGTGCTTTTCTGGCCCGACCGCTGCCTTCCGGGATCCGAGGATGCCGAGGACCGGATGGTCCTGTCCAGGTTGACTGCGCATGTCCGCTGGACCTACTGACGACGTGGAGGGCGACGGGGTGGAGGAGGCCGCTGCGCCCCCTCTGCTGGACGTGCCGCCCGAAATGGCGCTGGACGCGGCGGCCGAGGCCCGGCGCTTTCTGGTGAAGGGCGCGCATGCCAACCTGTGGTTCGAGGGGCAGGGGCCGGAACGCGGCGGTGCGCTTGTGGTGTCCTTCGACAACCTTGCGACCATCGACGAAGGCTGGCCGCGCGGGCCCTGGGCCTGGTCGCGGCTGGGGCCTTTGGGCCATTCGGTGCTGGGGGTGCAAAGCCATGCGAAGGACTGGTTCCGGCAGCCGACGGCCCCGGCGCTGATCCGGGGGCTGGAGGAACGCGGCTTTTTCCGCCGCTTTGACCGGGTGGTGCTGACTGGCGCGTCGATGGGCGGGTTCGCGGCACTGAACTTCGCCCCTCTGATCCCCGAGGCGCGGGTGCTGGCGTTCAGCCCGCAGTCGACGATGAACAAGGTCATTGCGCCGTTCGAGCAGCGGTTCCCCTTCGCGGTCAAGCGGTCGAACTGGGAGGGGATGCCCTTCCTGGATGCGGCGGCGGCGGTGCCCTACATCCGGCGGGCGGTGGTGCTGTATGATCCCTTCGTCCCCGAGGACCGGGCGCATGCCGCGCGGCTGGCCGGGCCGAACGTGCAGTTCCTGCGCGCGCCCTTCACCACGCATGAAGCGATCCGGGTCGTGCTGAAATCCGGGACCTTGCCGCTCTTGATCGACGGGCTGGTCAAGGGCGACACGATCGGGTCGGACTTCTGGGCAGGCTACCGGGCGCGGCGGGGCGTGCCGAAGTGGCAGCGTGCGCTTCTGGCGGCGGCGGCAAACCGGGGGCGGCATGCACTGGCGCTGCTGGCGGCCGAGGGGATGCTGCGGCTGGGCGCGGACCTGCCGGACGACGAGAAGGTCTTCATCCGCCGGGCGCGTCGGGCGGCGGCGAATGCCATGAAGGCAGCAGAGGCGGGCTAGGCCTTGGGCGCGGCCTCGTGCTAAGCGGTTGGTGGCAGACAGGAACGGCGGAATGGACCAGACGCGCGGCCGGATGATGGCGATGACCATGGTGGGCGGGGATCACTTCTTCCTGTCCCGCTGGGTCGACTATTACGGGCGTCAGCTGGGCCGCGAGAACTGCTTTGTCCTGAGCCACGGCGGCGACCCTGAGCACAAGAAGATCGCCAAGGGCTGCAACGTCATCTACCTGCCCTTCGACGAGACGCGGAACTGCTTCAACCAGCGGCGCTGGCAGATGCTGTCGCGGCTGACGACGGGGTTCACCAATTTCTACAACTGGGTGCTGGTTGGCGATGTGGACGAGATCGTCTGTGTCGACCCGGCGGTGTCGGACAGCCTGCCGGACTACATGGAAAGCCTGGTGGTGAAGGGCGGGCCGCGGGTGGTCACTCCGTTCGCCATCGAGATGGTGCACAACCCCAAGCTGGAGCCCGAGCCGATCAGCGACGGGCGCAACATCCTGGACGTGCGGCGGATCTTCCGGCTGAACGCGAACTACGCCAAGCCCTGCATCACCTGCGACAAGATCGACATCGCGCCGGGCGGGCATTTCGCCAACCACCCGAAGCTGCACCTTGACCCGAATTTGTACCTGTTCCACCTGCGTTTCATCGACCATGACATGACCGAAAAGCGCCTGGCGACACGGCGCGCCCAGCGCACCATTCAAAGCGGGGCGCTGGAGGAGGTGGAGCGGGAAAAGACCGGCTGGGACACGGCCTGGGAGACGTATCAGGCCCTGTCCAAGGAAAAGCCGCGCGCGGAAACCGTGGATTTCCCCGAGTTCCGGCAAGAGATGATTGACGGCTGGAGGGAGAAGAAGGTGGTCTATTTCGCCCCCGGCGGCGCGCGGCCCAAGGGGTTCTACCGCTTGCCGGAACGGTTCAAGGTGCTGTTCTGATGGCCGAAAAGATCCCCCCCGAAGGCGTGATCATCCAGGCCGAGAACGGCGATGTGATCCGCTATGACGAGACCGGGCTGGTCCTGCGCCTGTCGGACAAGGTGATTGCCGATATCGCGGCGCGGCTGGAGTTGAAACCGCAGGCAGCCCTGGTGGCCGAGGCCATGCCGCTACCCGACCTGCCCGAGGAGATCGACCTCTGGGCACCGCGGCGCGAAGGGGACTGGGTGTTTTTCCACGCCAACCTGCCGGGTACGGACGGCCCGCGCGGCTATCGCCGGCATGTCGAAGGCGGGGCGATCCTGGCCGAGACGCGGGGGCCCTTGTACGCGATCCTGGGGATCGGCGGGGCGCGGGCGGGCCTGGGCTCGCCCGGTCCGGCGCGGTTCCGCTGGCATGTGCTGGCCCCGGCCGACGACATCGGCGCGGTGGGTCAGGGTGGCGAGGGCGAGGCGCTGTTGACCGACGTGCTGGAGCCATTGCGCGACCTGACGGTCGAGGCGCTGGTCGCAGACGAGATCCTGGCGCGCCGGCGGGCGGCGCACCAGTCCTTGCCGCTGGTGATGGTGCGGACGGAAACCGACATGGCGACCACCGCGCATGAACTGGGCGCGCGGACGGCGATAGCGAACCTGGACCGGGCCTGTGCCAACCTGCAGTCGGCAGCGGCGCGGCTGGGCCAGCGCGCCCAGGTGCTGGCGGTGGTGCTGGACTATACGCTGGAGGACCTGACGGGCGAGTCGGTGGCCTATCGCGACGGGATGATAGCCCTGATGGAACGGATCACCCGGGGCATGGCGCAGGCCGGGTTGGCCCGGCCGATCTTCCTGACCGCGTTTGACTGCGGCACGCAGGACGTGACGCGGGGGCCGGGGCTGGAAGGCCAGTGGGAGCTGTCCTGGAACCATGGCGAGCATCAGCTGGTCTTTGCAGCGCCGTCCTATGCCTTCCAGATCGACGACACCGGGCGGCTGACCGATGCGGGGCGGGCCGAGAAGGCCCTGCTGTTCGCCGAGGCGCTCTTGGCGGTGCAGGGCGGGGGCAAGTGGCTTTGCCCGGTGATCCAGCTGGCGGAACGGTCGGGCGACGACATCGTGCTGACCTGCGAGGCGCAGGACGCGCTGGTGGTCGATCCCGAGGACCCGTTCGGTGCCGGCCCCACGGCGGGTTTTGCGCTGGAAGGGGTGACCAATGCCGCGACGATCACCGGGATCGAGTTCGGGAAATATGACACCAAGGCGGTGATCCTGAAGTGCTCGCACCGGCCGGAGGGTGAGGTTTTTGTCACCTATGCCTATGGTGCGGGCCCGGGCGAAGGCCCCCATCCGCCGAACCGTGGCGCGCTGCGGGGGGATTTCGGGGAAGGGGCGATCCGGCGCTGGGCGCTGCCGGCCCGGCTGAAGTTGCACGACGGTACGCCCTGATGGCATTCACGGCGGAGACGATCCGGGACGACAACATCTGTGTCATCTGGGTGGATGACATGATCGATGTCTTCACCTGGCGCGAGACCTTCGGGCTGCGCATCCAGACGCCGAACCTGGACCGGCTGCTGAATGCCGGAGTGCGGTTCGGGAACGCCTATGCGACGATCCCCCTTTGCGCGCCCTGCCGGGCGGAGCTGGCGACGGGCCTGTCACCGTTTCGGACGGGCCTGGTGGACCTCAACCGTTTCTGGCGGCAGGTGCTGCCACCGGAAAAGGTCTGGGCCTACGACCTGCGGCGGGCGGGGTTCTACAACTTTACCACCGGCAAGGTCGACGCGACCTACACCCCGATGCCGCTGCGCTTTCGCCGGGTGCTGTTCCACGAAGACCCGCAGGCCTATGACACCGGCGGGCGGACCAAGGTGCACGCCTACCTGGACCGAGGGCCGGGGATCAACGGGGTGAACCACCCGGACGATGACGGGTCGCAGGACCATCTGTTCTACGACTTTACCGTGGCGCAGAACGCGATCGACTTCCTGAACCGGGGGGTGGACCCGAACCGGCGGCATCTGATCCAGCTGGGCTTCAAGCATCCGCATTACAACCTGGAATGCCCCGACCGGTTCTACCAGCTGTACGACCCCGCCGACATCCGCTGGCCGGATATTGCGGCTCCGGAAGATTACTACGGCCCGCCCCCCGGTTTCGCGGTCTATGAAGCGGCCTATATCGCCAATGGCAACTGGACGCCCGAGAAGGGCGGCGATGACGGCTGGCGGCAGGTCGTCCGCGCCTATTTCGCGGCGATCAGCCATGTGGACCATGAGATCGGGCGGTTCCTGCAGGCGCTGGAGGCGTCTCCCCTTGGCGACCGGACGACTGTCGTGTTCCTGTCGGACAACGGATTCAACCTTGGGAACCACGACAGTTTCCACAAGATGAGCCAGTGGGATTCGGCGGCGCATGTGCCCTTGGGCATCTGGTCGCCGCGGATGGAGACGGGGCGGGTCGTGGACCTGCCGGTCAGCCTCCACAACTTCCCCAAGACGATCATGCAGCTTGCAGGGTTGCCCCCGCGCCCGGACTGGGTGTCAGGGCAGAGCCTTTTGCCGCTGATCGACCCGAGTTTCGGGAGTTTCGACGACACGAAATCGCCGATTACCTCGGTCTTTGGGACCTTGTCGGTGCGGCCGTCGATCGAGGGCTACCGGCAGTACCGGTACTTCCGCTATCCGAACGGCGAAGAGCATGTCTATGACGTGGTCGCCGACCCCGGCGAGACGGAGAACCTGATCGCCACCGCGCCGATGGACGTGCTGCGGGGCGAGCTGGTGAAGGGTGCACTGGAGC
>JBJTSJ010000165.1:0-4641 GCA_046076605.1 Tabrizicola sp. | reverse complement strand
GTGTCGTGCGCTTCGTGATCGAGGCGGCGACCCCGGAGGAGGCACGTACGCTGGGTCCGGCGCAGGCCGAGGCGGAGGCGAAGCTGCGGGCCTTGCCGGGGGTCAGTTCGGTGCAGGTGGTGATGACGGCGCATGGGCCAGCGGCGAAGGCGGCGCCTCCCACGCTGAAGATCGGGCAGCATCCGACGCCGCAAGCGGGAGGGCCGCAGCGGATCTCGGGGATCGACCGGATCATCGCGGTGGGGTCGGGGAAGGGGGGCGTGGGGAAGTCCACGGTGGCCTCGAATCTGGCGGTGGCTCTGGCGCGGCGGGGGCGGAGGGTCGGCTTGCTGGATGCCGATATCTATGGGCCAAGCCAGCCGAAGATGATGGGGGTTTCAAAGCGGCCCTCGTCCCCGGACGGCAAGACCATCGAGCCTCTGGTCGCGCATGGGGTCACGATGATGTCGATCGGCCTGATGCTGAAAGAGGACGAGGCGGTCGTCTGGCGCGGGCCGATGCTGATGGGGGCCTTGCAGCAGCTTTTGGGGCAGGTGGCCTGGGGGAAGCTTGATGTCCTTATCATAGACCTGCCGCCCGGGACGGGGGATGTGCAGCTGACGCTGTGTCAGCGGACCCAGCTGACGGGGGCCATCGTCGTGAGCACCCCGCAGGACGTGGCGCTTCTCGATGCGCGGAAGGCGCTGGACATGTTCGGCAAGCTGAAGACGCCGGTCCTGGGCCTCGTGGAGAATATGTCGACCTTCGTCTGCCCGAACTGCGGGCATGAGAGCCATATCTTCGGCCATGGCGGCGTGGCGGCCGAGGCGCGGAAGCTGGACCTGCCGTTCCTTGGGGAGTTGCCGCTGGCGCTGGACGTGCGCGTGGCGGGCGATGCTGGCACGCCCATCGCCGCGACGGACGGGCCTTTGGCAACGCCCTATCTGGCACTGGCCGACCGGCTGATCGCGGGCGGGATGGGCTGAGCCCGCTTCTCGGTTTTTCGTTGCTTCCCCTACGTAACCCTGCGCTTCTGGTCCGGTGATCCCGGACAGAGGTGGGCAAGATGGCGACGGAGCGTTCGACGACCGGCACGGCGGGGGCCAATGGGCCCTTGTGGGGCGCCTCGGCGCGGGATTGGGCCTTGATCCAGGAGGGGCAGTTCCGTCCGGGCTATGAGGCGGTGCTGGAGCATTGCGAGGTGGGGGGCGGCACGGCCTACCTTGATGCGGGGTGCGGCGCGGGAATGGCGGCAAGCCTGGCTGCCGCGCGCGGGGCGGTGGTTTCGGGCTTTGATGCCGCCGAGGCGCTGCTGGCAATCGCGCGCGAAAGGGTGCCTGCCGGGGATTTCAGGGTGGCGGACCTGGAGGCGGTGCCGTTCGATGACGCCGTGTTTGACGTGGTCACCGGGTTCAACGCCTTTCAGTTTGCGGGTGACCCGGTGCGGGCGCTGGCTGAGGCGCGGCGGGTGACGCGGCCCGGCGGGCGGGTCGTGGTGATGACCTGGGGCGATCCGGAGGGGATGGAAGCGGCGGCAATCGTGGGGGCCCTTCGTCCCCTTCTGCCCCCGCCACCGCCGGGGGCAGCAGGTCCGTTCGCGCTGTCGGACAAGGACAAGCTGCGTGGCTTTGCCGAAGCGGCGGGCCTGCGGGCGGAGGATGTGGTCGATGTCGACAGCGGCTGGCGCTATCCCGACGAGGCGACGGCGGTTCGGGGGCTTGGGTCTTCGGGCGTGGCAGCGCGGGCCAAGGGGCTGGTCGGGGCCGAGGCGGTGGATGAGGCCCACCGCGCCGCGCTTGCGCCCTTCCGGCAGGCCGACGGGTCTTTCCGCATCGGAGCCTCCTGCCGGTTCCTTGTCGCGCGGGCCTGACATCCGAAGCCCGGCGGATCCAACGTGAGACGTTCGGATCATCGTGTCGTCTTCTGCGCCAGCAGGGGCTGACTGACCGCTTGTCAACATACCAACTGGTCGGTATTCTGATCCGGTAGACAGCGAGTCGGGGAGGGCTCGCCGCAACAGGAGGACAGACCATGACCCATTCCATCCGCACCGTGCTGTGGTTCAACGGGCGCGGCCGCGAGGCGGCGGAGTTCTATTGCAGCCTGATCCCGGACAGCCGGATCGAGTCGGGCTATGCCAGCGACAACGGCGGGCCGGACGGGAACATGCATTTCGAGGTGGTGGACTTCCGCCTGAATGGGGCGCCCTACCAGATCCTGGACGCAGGCCCGATGTTCCCGCTGTCGGAATGCGTCTCGATCTCTGTCCTGACGCCGGATCAGGCCGAAACCGACCGGCTGTGGGAGGCTCTGGCCTCGGATGGCGGCAGCCATGGACCCTGCGGCTGGCTGAAGGATCGCTACGGGCTGTCCTGGCAGGTGGTGCCGCAGGTCGTCTATGACCTGATGACCGCTCGGGACAAGGCGCGGGCGGGGCGGGCGCTGGCTGCGGTCATGCAGATGGGCAAGATCGACATCGCCGCGGTCGAGGCCGCCGCACGGGAAGCCGCGTGATGCGGACGGTCCGGATCATCGAGCATATCTCGCTTGACGGGGTCGTGCAGGCTCCGGGTGGGCCGGGCGAGGACCCGGAGGGCGGGTTCGACTGGGGCGGCTGGGCCTTTCCGCACCACGATGAGCAATCGGGCGCGGCCATCGTCGGGGCGCAGGGGCAGGGGTTCGACCTGCTTCTGGGGCGCAAGACCTATGACATTTTCGCCAGCTACTGGCCGCATCAGCAGGGCCCTATGGCCGACAGCCTGAACGGTGCGAAGAAGTTCGTGGCGACGCGTCGGCCCGAAAGCCTAGCCTGGGGGCCGGTGGACAGCCTTGGCGTGGATATCGCGGCGGGCATCCGGGGCGTGAAACAGGCGGGTGGGCCGGACCTGATCGTCTGGGGCAGTTCGACCCTGACGCCGCTTCTGATCGCCGAAGGGTTGGCGGATGAGGTGGTGCTGCTGGTCTTCCCTGTATTGATCGGGCGGGGGAAGCGGATCTTCTCGGACCTCGTGCCACCCAGCGAGTTGAAATTGATCGAAAGCAAGGCGGTGCCCTCGGGCGTCATCGTATCCAGGTATCAACCCGCCGGGGCCTTGCGCACCGGCAGCTTCTGAGAGGAGGCCAGACATGGACGACCAACCCCACGATCGGCGCTATCGCCCTGCCGACCGGATTATGCAGGGCGTGATCCCCTATCTGTCGCTGGCCGGAAAGGCCGGAGAGGCGGCGGACTTCTATGCGGGTGCTTTCGCCGCAAAGGACATCGGCCGGATGCCCTTTCCCGACAAGCCGGGCTTCATGCACCTGCAGGTCGAGATCAATGGCGGCGCGCTGATGCTGACCGACCATGTCGATGAACGGTCCGAAGCCGGGACGCCCCTGCGGCGGGGCCACCTGCAACTGGTGGTGCCGGATGGCCAGGCCTGGTTCGACCGGGCCGTCTCGGCGGGCTGCGAGGCGGTGGTGCCCTTTAGCCGGCAGCCCTGGGGCGACGATTGGGGGATGGTCCGCGACCCGTTCGGCCTGCTATGGGCGGTGTTGACACCCGATCCCGCCCTTTGGGACAAGGGGTCATGAGGGGGATGGTGACCGATTGTCCACAGTGACCCGGGTTCCAAGGGGCGAAGCGCGGGCGCGGCTGATCGAGGCTGCCCGCAGTCTTGTGCGCCATCGCGGCTTTGCGGCGACCTCGGTCGACGACCTTTGCGCGGCGGCGGGGGTGACGAAGGGGGCCTTCTTCCACCATTTCCCATCGAAGGAGGCGCTGGGCGTCGCGCTGGTCGACGACTGGACCGAGATGACCGGGGCGATGTTCGCCGCGCATCCCTATAATGAGAGGGCCGACCCGCTGGACCGGGTCTTCGCCTATATCGACCTGCGGCGCGAGCTCTTGGGCCAGCCCCTGCCGGAGTTTTCCTGCGTGGCGGGGACGACGGTGCAGGAAAGTTACGAGACCTCGCCCCCGATCCGGGCAGCGGCGGAACGCAGCATCCGGTCGGGGTTCGACCATGTCCGCCGCCACCTGGAAGAGGCGCTGGCGGCGCATCCCATTGCGGGGATCACGGCAGAAAGCCTCGCCCAGCAGTTCCAGGTAGCGACGCAGGGCGGGATCATCCTGGCCAAGGCGCTGAATGATCCGGCCCCCGCGCGCGCGGCCTATGACCATCTGGAGCGCTATCTGCGGCTTCTGTTCGGGCGGAACTGACCGCCCCGCCGCCGCAGTGCGGTTTTCGAATCACAGGGCACGGGAAATTGTGGGAAACGGCGGGCGAAAGCTGTCGCCTCCGCCCGGATTCGGGCAGATTCGCCGGAGTCGGGGCGGGATTGCCAGAACTCACGACCCGCTCACAGCCTGATCGCGAGAATTCCTGGGAGATCACGGGACTGTCATCCGACGTGACGCCGACACAAGATGTAGGGGGCTTTCGGCGGGGACACTCCCAGTAATTGGAAAAGGGACCGGGAAACGGGCACAAGATGCTGGGTTTCGGACCCCTTCGGCACAAGATGATGCCCATTTCTTCCCAACATTTCCCTTGCTTTCCCATGAAATCCCATGCAAGTTCATCTCACGACGATGAGATGGGCACGTGAAAGTCAGGGGCGGACGAAAGACCCCGAACAAGGCGTAAGGCAGCTTCATACAGGCAGCCCCTTTCATCG
>JBJTSJ010000164.1:0-5084 GCA_046076605.1 Tabrizicola sp. | reverse complement strand
TGATCTGGACGGCCCGGGCGATCCGATCCCGAAAGCGCAAGGTGGAAAGGTCTGTCTGCCGCAGCTGCTCCACCATCTGGGCATCGCCCGGGCCGTCCAGATCAGGCTGGAGCTGGCCGACCGCGAACTGGTGCGCCGGGGCAGCACGCTGTTCTCGCTGCCTCACAATGCGGCGGACGGGGCAAAAGCGGTCTGGGGCACGGCGGACGCAATCTGGACGGCGCTTGGGGATACGTCGGACGACCTGAACTGGTACAGCAAGCGCGCGACGCTATCGGCGGTCTATGGGGCAACGGTGCTGTTCTGGCTGGGGGATGATTCGTCCGACCATCACGCGACCTGGGAATTCCTGGACCGGCGCATCGACCAGGTGATGCAGGTCGAGAAGCTGAAAGCCTCGTTTCGCGAAAATCCGCTGGGCAAGGCCCTTATGGCGGGACCCGGAAAGCTTTTCGCAAGCATTCGGGCCCCAAAAAGGCCGGATGACCTTCCTGGCCACCATCAAGGTTGAGTTGACCCGATGACCCTGTCCGACAGCATGCTTGCGATCGAAATTTCCACGCCCGGCGGGCCGGATGTGTTGATGCCGGCCTCGGTGCCAGTGCCGGTGCCCGGTCATGGCCAGATCATCATCCGTGTCGCCTATGCCGGGGTGAACCGGCCCGATGCACTGCAGCGCGCCGGGGCCTATGCGCCCCCACCCTCCGCCTCGCCGCTCCCGGGCCTCGAATGTTCGGGCACCGTGGTCGAGGTGGGTCCGGGTGTCACGCGCTGGCAGATCGGCGACCAGGTCTGCGCGCTCTTGCCGGGTGGAGGCTATGCCGAATATGCCGTGACGCCAGAAGCGCACGCCCTGCCGATCCCGAAAGGCCTGTCGCTGAAAGAAGCCGCCTGCCTGCCGGAAACCTGCTTTACCGTCTGGTCCAACGTGGTCACCCGGGGCGGCCTGCGCGCGGGCGAACGGTTCCTGGTCCATGGAGGCGGCAGCGGCATCGGCACGACAGCGATCCAGATTGCCAATGCCTTGGGGGCGCGGGTCTTCGCGACGGCCGGAACCGATGAGAAGTGCGAGGCTTGCCGCTCTCTGGGTGCCGAGGTCGCGGTGAACTACCGGACCGAGGATTTCGTTGAGGTGATGAAGCAGGCGGGCGGGGCCAACCTGATCCTCGACATGGTCGGCGGCCCCTATATCGAGCGGAACATCAAGGCCCTGGCCGATGGCGGGCGGCTCGTGCAGATCGCCTTCCTGCAGGGCGCCAAGGTGACACTGAACCTGGCCGAGATGATGACCCGCCGCCTGACCCTGACCGGATCGACACTCCGGCCGCAATCCGATTTGGCCAAGGCGCGAATCGCTCGCGCGGTCGAGGCGGAGGTCTGGCCGATGATCGAACGCGGTGCGGTCCGGGTGGTGATGGACAGTGAACACGAACTTTCGCAGGCCGCAGCAGCACATTGGCGGCTGGAATCCGGTGGACACGTGGGAAAGATCGTCCTGCGGGTCGCACCCTAAGACGGGCGAACGTATGGATTTCCATACCTTTGGGCCATCCTCGGCGGATTGACGCTTTCTTAACGCGCGAGACCGGTTGACCTTTGGTAAACCACACTCAGGCGGGATCGGAGGTTTCGATCCACAACTCAAGCCTGCAGGCGCTTCCCCAGACGCCTAACGGCTCCGAACATTTGATAAAGCAGTTTTCCCCAAATTTCCCCTCAACAGTTGCTTTTCAGATTGCCGGTCCCGCCCCCAGCTTCCCCTACCGCACCGGCTCCAGCACCGCGTCCTTCAAGCGGCAGTCGCGGATGACGTCTTCGCCGCAGCGGCGGAACTCCAGATCCTTCGTAAGGCAGACCCGTGCCTCCTGGATCAGGCCCTCTTTGCAGGTGATCGTGATCCCATCCCGCGCCAGGTCCGGATTGGCCTCAAGGAGCGCGTCCTCGATCACGCTTGCGGGCAGCGTCAGCGGGCGAGACACCTCCTCGAACAGCTCCGGAATGGCAACACGCCCATAGGCCTCGCGCGCCGTCTGGAAGAATCCGGGCGCGGACAGGCCCGAACAACGCCCGTGCTTCTTCCACTGGTGGAAGGCCGTCCCCGACCCGCCCATGATATCCGCCATCGCCGCTGTCTCGGCACGTGACGGGTCGCGCTCTCCGGTCCGGCAGAACGAGGGCCAGCCGTCCTCATACTGCGGCCACAGCCCATGCAAGACGAAGGTCAGCCCGCGCCCGTCGTCGCATTGCGGATCGTCCCGCGCATCCCCCTCCAGCGCGCACCAGGCCGCCGACCAGGACAGCGACAGGACATAGTAGTCGAAGTCGCCCGCTCTCTCGCCCTCGGCCCGTGCCGCCCCGGCCCAGCACAAGGCCGCGATGGCCAACAGGAACGCCCGCATTTTCGCTTCCTCTTTGCGCGATTCCACCCTATATCGGCGCCTGAATTCCCCGAAATCGTGGAACTCGCGGGCCAGGCCCGCAGCCGTTTTCCCGGCACGGGACAGGTTTGTAAAGGAGAGATCCGATGTCGAAACCGCTTATGGCCAAGGCCACTGCCGTCTGGCTGGTGGACAACACGACGCTCAGCTTCGCCCAGATCGCGGATTTCTGCGGGATGCACGAGCTTGAGGTGCAAGGCATTGCCGATGGTGACGTGGCCACGGGCGTCAAGGGTTTCGACCCGGTCGCCAACAACCAGCTCGACCCGATCGAGATCACTCGTGCACAGGCCGATCCGCTGTACCGGATGAAGCTGAAGTTCAACGCCGCCGCTGTGGGCGAGGAAAAGCGCCGCGGGCCGCGCTATACGCCTCTGTCCAAGCGCCAGGACCGTCCCGCCGCAATCCTGTGGCTGGTCAAGTTCCACCCCGAACTCAGCGACGGCGCCATCGGCAAGCTGGTCGGCACGACGAAGCCAACCATCCAGTCGATCCGCGAACGCACCCACTGGAACATCGGCCAGATCCAGCCCATCGACCCGGTCGCGCTCGGCCTCTGCAAGCAATCCGAACTTGACGCCGCCGTGCAGGCCGCTGCCCGCAAGAAGGCTGCCGAGGGCAGCGTGATGTCCGACGACGAACGCCGCAAACTGGTCTCGACCGAACAGTCGCTGGGCATGGCACCCGATGCGCGGATGCCGTCTTCTCTGTCCGGTCTGGAAGTCTTTGGCGACGAGGAAAAGGACGAAAGCCCGGCCTCCGATTTCTCGGACGCCGACAGCTTCTTCAACCTGCCCGGCGACAGCCACGACGACGAAGACGAGGACGAAGACACCCGCCGCCGCTGATCCGGCAGGCCCGTCGCAAGGATCCAGCCCGGTCGCCCAGCGGCCGGGCTTCTTCGTTCCGTCCACCAGCCCAAGGGCCTGGAGCCCGAAAAGCAAAAAGCCCGCAACCTGTTACGGTTGCGGGCATTTTGGGTATTGGTGCCCAGAAGAGGCGACTGGGTCGAAGATCGATCCCTTGAACGCCTTTTCTTTCAACGGCTTGCGGCCCACCGCCCGGGACCATGTGCCCCGTCTAATGCTGAATTTGTGCCCCGATTTCTGAACGTTGGTCAAGCCCTGTTCTGATGAAGAAAGCGCAGAGTGACAGGTTGCCATGAGAGAAGATGACGGGCACCACGAGACAAGGGGTAGTAGGTGGTGTTTCAGTTTGAAATCTGGCCTAGTTGACGACGCGGCGGAACCTGCGCATGCACCTGACGTTAACCTGCCATGCAGCAGGATGTGAACGCGCCGTCCCTACTGTTGCCGCGATTACATCCCATGTAATGGCTATGGCCAAATCACCTTGGGCTGTGGCATCGTCGGTGCAAGCCGGAGACGCGGCGCAAGGCAGTTGGGAGTTAGACGATGCCGCAAGGACCGAACGGGCTGAGGCGCCCTGCGGACGTGATAGGTAACGCGATACACATCGCAGGGTCCGCGAACGACGAATTCGAAGATACCCAACTGAAGCAACTGGGCCAGCGCGCAAGCGGTCGGTCTCGTTCAGAGGCACCGGTCTATGCAACGTCAGCAGAGGAGCGCAGCGAGACGGCACGTCTGGCAGCGGAGAAGCGTTGGAAGCGATAAACGTAGACCAGTTATCTTACGGCGTTCTTGAAAGCCTGAACGGGCAAGTTGCTGACGCTATGGAGGGAGATTGCGTCTTCATCAATTGCCCGATGCATCCCCCACTGGACGATGAGTTTAGGGTAGTAATTGAGCAGATCAAACGAGATGACGGCAGTAAACACCTTATTGTCGTTCTGGAGACGAACGGCGGCTTCATGGAGACCGTCGAGCGTTTGGTCGCGGTAATGCGCATGCATTACGAGCGGGTGTCATTCGTGATCCCTAACTATGCGTATTCCGCCGGGACAGTTCTTGCTTTGTCCGGCGATAGCATTTTCATGGACTACTATTCGGTCCTTGGGCCGATAGATCCTCAGTACAATAGTGAAGGGCAGTTTCTTCCGGGACACGGATATCTAGCGAAGTTTAATGAGATGCTGGCGGTGATCAACTCGTCTGCATCACCTGACGAGTGCCGTGCTGAAATTGCTTATCTTGTTAAGAAATTCGATCCCGCACTTCTTTTCCATATTGAGCAAGGCGTGGAGCACGGAATCTCACTGATCTCGGAATGGCTCCCAAAGTACAAGTTCAAAGATTGGACGACGACGGCGTCAAAAGGAAAACCCGTAACTGCCGCAATGAGGAAGAGTCGGGCAAAAGCTATTGCCAAGACTCTTGGTGATGCCGAGAAGTGGCATTCGCACGGTCGTGGTATTTCCATGAGAAACCTGAGCGGCACGGACATAAAGCTGCTCATCGATGATTTTGGGGCAGACCCCATCTTGAGTGAAAAGATCAGAAACTATCACGGCTTAGCGGTGGACTACTTTAGTAGAAAGCAGCGTATGTCGGGATACATTCACTCCAAAACTGGAGTTAGGAGGGTGCTATGAAAGATGCTAAACAGGTCAAGCGCGAGAAGGATTTCCTCGAGCTGCTGGAGCAAGCCAAGAAGCATATCAAGAATTCTCTTCCAGACAACTACTTGGACCAAGTTTCAGTAATCGAAGACGACGAAAGGCAG
>JBJTSJ010000163.1:0-2565 GCA_046076605.1 Tabrizicola sp. | reverse complement strand
ATAGGTCTCGACCGCGTTTTCCAGGATCAGTTTCCAGTTGCAGGCCACATCCAGCGTGACCCGCCAGGTGCAGCGCATCTGGCCCAACCTGTGGGACGCCATCCGGTCGGGGAAATCGCCGAGATGCTCCCGCAAGGACGGGCCTTCGCGGGTGAACCGGGCAAAGACGAAACCCTCCCAACTGTCCAGGTCCAGCGCCACCATCCCGTTCTCGACCTTGTCGAAACCCTCGGCGTCCTTCATGTCCGGGCAGCCGTAGAGGCGGCCATCGTTCAGGTAGCTCCAGGCGTGGTAGGGGCAGGTGATCCGGCCCCCGACATTGCCTTGGCCTTCCAGCAGGATCGAGCCGCGGTGGCGGCAGTAGTTGGCAAAGCAGCGCAACTGCCCGTCACTGCCCCGGATCAGGACAATCGGCCCGCCCGGGTTGTCGAAGGCGCGGTAATCGCCGGGGTTTGGCAGCTCTTCGGCGCGGGCCAGGAAGAACCAGTGCTTCAGGAACAGCGCCTCGCGTTCCGCCTTGAAGATCGCGGGGTCGGTGTAGAACCCGGCGGGCATCGATCGCGCCCGGTTCAAGGGTTGGGTGGCGGCTGCGATCTCGGCGCGGTCAAGGCTCATGGTGGGCTCCTCTCCGGGCAGACTGCAGATGCGCCGCGAGTCGGGCAAGCGCCTGCGTAGGGTGGGCAACCTGCCCACCTTACGTCAGAAGACCTCCTTCACTGCCTCCATCGCCACATAGGTGGAGGTACTGGCGACATGGGGGAGCGCGCTGATCACCTCGCCCAGCACCCGGCGGTAGCTTTGAATGTCGGCGGTGCGGACCTTCAGAAGGTAGTCGAAGCTTGACGCCATCATGTGGCACTGCTCGACCTCCGGCACCGTCAGGACGGCCTTGTTGAACGCGGTCAGCGCTGCCTCGCGCGTGTCGGAAAGCCGCACCTCGACAAAGGCCACATGCGCCTGGCCCATCTTGATCGGGTCCAGGATCGCCCGATATCCGGTGATGAGGCCGATCTCCTCCAGCCGCTTCATCCGCGCCTGGGTCGGCGATTTCGACAGCCCGATCCGGCGGGCCAGTTCCACTGCCGCGATGCGCCCTTCGGTCTGCAGGACCCGCAGGATCGCAAGGTCGAAACGGTCCAGATCGGCGCGGTCGTTTGGCATGGGCATTTCCGGATAATTGCGATTCTGGCCTGCGTATATCATGATCTTCAGGAAAACAGCCTGCGATTTTCGCGTTATGCTGGGCGGAAAGAAAGGTGCCTGTCATGAAATCTAAAACCGCCCCCGCCGCATGGTCTGTCATCACCACCGGGACGCTGACCGACGAGACCGCGCTGGTCCAGCGTCTGGTCGCCGAGGCGGCTTTGGACGCGCCTTCGCGGGCCGCCATCGTGGCGCAGGGTGCGGACCTGGTGCGCCGGATCAGGGCGAGTTCGCGGCCGGGTCTGATGGAGGTCTTCCTCGCCGAATACGGGCTTTCCACTGACGAAGGCATCGCGCTGATGTGTCTGGCCGAGGCGCTTCTCCGCGTGCCGGATGCCGAGACGATGGATGCGCTGATCGAGGACAAGATTGCTCCATCGGACTGGGGGCGGCATCTGGGGAAATCGGCGTCCTCTCTGGTTAATGCCTCCACCTGGGCGCTGATGCTGACCGGCAAGGTGCTGGATGACCGAGAGGGCGGGATCGCGGGCGCCTTGCGGGGCGCGGTGCGGCGGCTGGGCGAGCCGGTGATCCGGACCGCCGTGTCGCGGGCGATGAAGGAGATGGGGCGGAACTTCGTGCTGGGGGAAACCATCGACAAGGCGATGGACCGGGCCGAGGAGCTGGAGGCCAAAGGCTACACCTACAGCTACGACATGCTGGGCGAAGCGGCCCGCACCGAAGGTGACGCCCGCCGCTATCACCTGAGCTATTCCAAGGCCATCACCGCCATCGCCGCCGCCGCCAAGGGCAACGACATCCGCACCAATCCTGGGATTTCGGTAAAGCTCTCGGCCCTCCATCCGCGCTATGAGGTCGCCAAGCGCGCCCGCGTGATGGAAGAGCTTGTCCCCCGCGTCCGCGCCCTTGCCGGCCTTGCGAAAGCCGCCGGCCTTGGCTTCAACATCGACGCGGAAGAGGCCGACCGTCTTGCCCTGTCGCTGGAGGTGATCGAGGCCACGCTTTCCGACCCCGCCCTGAAAGGCTGGGACGGTTTCGGCGTTGTCGTCCAAGCCTATGGCCGCCGCGCCGGTGCGGTGATCGACTGGCTCTACGCCCTCAGCCAGCGCCTTGACCGCCGGATCATGGTCCGCCTCGTGAAAGGCGCCTATTGGGATGCCGAGGTGAAGCGCGCGCAGGTCCTTGGCCTGCAAAGTTTCCCCGTCTTCACCCGCAAGCAGGCAACCGACGTCTCCTACATCGCCAATGCCAAGAAGCTTCTGGCGATGACCGACCGGATCTATCCACAGTTTGCCACCCATAACGCCCATACGGTCGCGGCCATCCTCGACATGGGGACCGACCCCGCACTTTACGAATTCCAGCGCCTTCATGGCATGGGCGAGCGTCTCCATGACATCG
>JBJTSJ010000162.1:0-3458 GCA_046076605.1 Tabrizicola sp. | reverse complement strand
GCCTTCGCAGGCCTGAAGGCCCGCCTCAAGCGCGCCGGGGACGGACGAGTCGATGCAGAGCGGGACGTCGACGGTCTGCTGCACGATCTCGATCAATTTCTTCATCAAGGGCGGTTCGACGAAGTTGTTGTCGGCATAGCGCGGGTCCTGCGCCATCTTGTTGGTGAAGACCGCACCCGAGTTGATGTCGAGGATCGTGGCACCGCAGGCGACCTGTTCGAGGGCGTCCTTGATGACGGTTTCAAAATTGTCGGCCTCCATCTCGGCCGCCAGCTTCTTGCGGCCGGTGGGGTTGATCCGTTCCCCGATCACGGCGAAGGGTTCATCGAAACCGATGATGACGGTTTTCGTTTTGGATTCAAAGACGGTACGGGTCATTCTTGAAGCTTTCTATCAGGCAGTGGCGGAGGCGGGGACGCCCGAGGCGCCGCCATTTTCGGTGACCCAGGTGGCATTGGTCTTGATGCCGCCGAGGGGGAAGAAGTGGACCTGTTCGATGCCGAAGCCCGGGTTCGCCGCCTTGTGGGCGGCGAGCGCTTCCAGGACTTCGGTGGGTTCATAGGGCAGGAGAAGCTTGGTCACGTCCATCGCGCGCTTTTGCAGCACGCGGAGGCTTGGCCCCACACCGCAGGCGATCGCGAACTTGATCAACGTCTGCAGCTTCGCGGGGCCGGCGATGCCGATGTGGACGGGCAACTTGATGCCTTCGGCCTGCAGGCGGTTGACCCAGTCGATCACGGGCTGCGCCTCGAAGCAGAACTGGGTGGTCATCGCCATCTTTGCGTCGGTGCGTTCCGCGAAGGCGGATTTCCAGCGGGCGGCTTCCATCACCATGCGGTCGGAGCCATCGGGGTCGATGTCCTTGTTGCCTTCGGGGTGGCCCGCGACGTGAAGGCGTTCAAAGCCGGTAAAGGCCCCGGATTCAAGGAGTTCCATCGAAGAGCTGAAGTCGCCCACTTGGGCTGCGGGGTTGCCGGCGAGGATCAGGCCCTGCTTGACGCCCACGTCCTTGTAGCGCGCAACCCAGTCCAGAAGTGTGGCCTTGTCCTTGATGATCCGCGCGGGGAAGTGCGGCATCACGTCGAAGCCTTCGTCGACGATCCGCTTGGCGGTGGCGGTCATCTCCTCGATCGGGCTTTCGATGTTGGCGATGTAGACGCGGGTGCCCTTGGGCAGGATGTCGCGGAAGCTTTCCACCTTTTCGGCGGTGCGGGGCATGACCTCGATCGAGTAGCCCTTGAGGAAGGACTCCAGCGACCCGGTGGTAGGGGCAGCCTCTTCCTTGCGGCGGAAATTGAACAGGGCCATCACGGTCTCCTTGAGGGTGGAAGGCTTGGGCGGGGTCATGCGGGCGTCAGGCCTTGGCCCAGCCTTCGGCGTCGATCAGGGTCTTGATGCGGGCGGTGTCGAATTCGGCTTCGAGCTTGGCGGCATAGTCGGCGGCGATGGTGTCGGGTTCGCCCTCAAGGTCCGCGACGACGACCTTGCGCCATTCGGCGAGATAGGCGTCGGCATCCTTGGCGCCGATCTTCATGGCGCAGCGGTCGATGGCTTGTTCAAACCGTTCGGGAAGCTGCACTTTCGATCCGCGGCGGCCTTTGCCGACGATGACCTGGGCCGGGATGTCGCGCCAGTAGACGATGGTGACTTCGGCCATGTTCGCTTGATTCCCTGCGCTGCGGTTGACCTGTTGATAGACGTCGGTCCCCGGCCTCCGGTGTCGGTTTTCGACATGGCGGAGGCGGGATGCGACCCGTTCGTGTCGCGGGCTGGTCATAGCACGGGGATGGGTGCGGTGCGACGGGGGCAGGGTGGAATAATCCTCATGCAAAACATGAGCCTTCCTTGAGGCCGCGAAGGGGCGCTTGCACGGGGGCGGGAAGGCGTCTACCCTGATCCCAACCACAGATGGAGGGCGGTCATGACGCCCGAGCGTCCCCGTAGGGCGGACGCGACAGATGCGCAGGTCGAGACGCCCCAGGCCGTTTCCCGCGTGGATGTGCCGTCAGCCCTATCCGACCCAGGGTCGGCTCCGCTGTATGCGGCGCTGGACCTTGGAACGAACAGTTGCCGGATGCTGATTGCCCAGCCCCTGGGCAGTCAGTTTTCGATCATCGACAGTTTCTCGAAATCGGTGCAGCTGGGCGTGGGGCTGGAAGCCTCGGGCCGGTTGTCGCGGTCTTCGATGGGCCGGACGATCCAGGCTTTGCGGATCTGCGAGAAGAAGATCGAAAAGCACGGTGTGCGTCGGATGCGGCTGGTGGCAACCGAAGCCTGCCGACGAGCGCGGAATGCCAAGGACTTCATCCGTCAGGTGCGGCGGGAAACGGGGCTGAGCCTGGAGATCATTGCGCCCGAGGAAGAGGCACGGCTGGCGGTGATCTCTTGCGCCCCCCTGGTCAGTGCGACGACCGAGCAGCTGCTGGTGGTGGACATCGGCGGGGGGTCGACGGAGCTTGTGTGGATCGACCTGAGTGCGGTGCCGCCGCCAGACCGGGCGCGGGCGATCATGCGGCTGCATATGGGGTTCAACGCGCAAGGCGAGGGCGCGGTAGCCCGGGTGGTGGACTGGATATCGGTGCCGCTGGGTGTGGCGACGCTGAAGGATCAGTTCGTCGATGTCGACGACGACGCGGCGCGGTTTGCGCTGATGAGCTGGTTCTTCGAGGAGAACCTGGCCAACTTCAGCCCCTACAACGCCAACAATCCGCGGGAAGGGTTCCAGATCATCGGCACCTCCGGGACGGTCACGACGGTGGCCGCCAGTTTCCTGAACCTGAAGCGGTACGACCGGACCAAGGTCGACGGGCTGCAGATGACATCCGACCAGATCGACCTGGTGATCCGGGAATATCTGGCGCTGGGGCCCGAGGGACGCCGTGTAGATCCCCGCATCGGGCGCGATCGGCATGCGCTGATCATGTCCGGGGCGGCGATCCTGCAGGCGTTGATGCGGATCTGGCCGACAGACCGCTTGTCGGTGGCCGACAGGGGCCTTAGGGAGGGGCTTCTTTACGCGCAGATGAGCGGGGATGGCGTGCTGGCGGACGGGCCTTATACATGACGGAAAAACCGACCTCGGGTCGCGGCCAGCGAGAGCTGCGGGTGCGGGTGAAGACGGCGAAGGGGCGCAAGCTTTCGTCCACCCTGTGGCTGGAGCGGCAGTTGAACGATCCTTACGTCCAGCGCGCCAAGCGCGAGGGCTATCGCGGGCGGGCGGCCTACAAGATCCTGGAGCTGGATGACCGCTACGGCTTCCTGAAACCCGGTGCCCGGGTGGTGGACCTGGGCTGCGCGCCGGGCGGCTGGTGTCAGGTGGCGGTGGTGCGGGTAAATGCCTTGTCGCAAAACCCGAAGAAGCCGCAGGGCACCGTGCTGGGCGTCGACCTGCAAGAGGTGGAGCCGATTGCGGGGGCGGAGATTCATCAGCTGGACTTCCTGTCCGACGATGCGGACGA
>JBJTSJ010000161.1:0-3879 GCA_046076605.1 Tabrizicola sp. | reverse complement strand
CTTCTGCAACGCATCTTCGAGCTGACCGAAGGCCGGTCCTTGACCGCGAACATCGCGCTGGTCCTGAACAATGCCCGCCTTGGGGCAGCGATTGCCCGCGAACTGGCGGCGCAGGGATGAATTTCCCGGGATTTGCCACCGGCGGCATTGCAGATCGGTCAACCGCTCCCCTAGATTGGCGGTGAAGGGGACTATCTCACGTGACCGATCCGCACCATCCAAACCGTCGCGGCTTTCTGGCAAGCCTGCGCGCCAGTTTCCTGACGGGCCTGGTCGTCGTCCTGCCCGTTGGCCTGACGATCTACATTGTCTGGGCCTTCATCGGCTGGCTGGACGGTTGGATCCTGCCGCTGATCCCCGCCTACTGGCAGCCTGATGCCGTCATTGGGCGCTGGTTCGGCCCGCAGTACGAATTCCCCGTGCGCGGGGTCGGCGTTCTGGTCTTCCTGGTGGTCACGATCATCATCGGCTGGCTGGCCAAGGGGCTGATCGGCCGTTCGGTCATCCGGTCCGGCGAGAACCTGGTCGAACGGATGCCGGTGGTCCGCTCGGTCTATTCCGGCATCAAGCAGGTGGCCGAGACCTTCTTCAACAAGAAGGACAAAAGCTTTGACAAGGTGGTGCTGGTGGAGTTCCCCCGCCCCGGGTCATGGGCGCTGGGGTTCATGTCCACAAGACCGAAGGGCGAACTCGCCGACCGGCTGGCGGCACTTGGGCCCGACATGTCGGCGGTCTTCGTGGGGCTGACGCCCTTCACGTCGGGCATGCTTCTGTTCGTGCCGACCAAGGACCTGGTGATGATGGACATGGGCGTCGATGACGCGGCCAAGCTGATCGTGTCGGGCGGTCTGGTCTATCCGGTACCGAAAGAGCCGCTGGTCTAGCCCAGCAGGCCCTTCAGGTCGGCGCTTGGTTCCTGCCCGATCTTCGAGCCGCCGTTGCCGAGGAATCGGTCCGCAGCCGTACGCCCTGCCTCTTTCAGCTTCTCCAGCAGGTAGGGCGTGGGCGAGAGTTTCGAGTCCGCGGAGAGCTCGTTCATCAGCCGGTCGTCGGAAATCATGTGGACGTTGACGGCCTTCATCTTGCCCGGTTCCATCCGCCCTTCGGCGATCAGGCGGCGGACGAAGTTGATCGCGCGGAGTTCGCCCAGGAGGCTGGCGTTGAAACTGATCTCATTGATGCGGTTCTGGATTTCCAGCGGCGTGTCGGGGATGTCCTCGGTCCGCATCGGGTTGATCGACACGACGAGGATGTCGTCGGGCAGGTCGGGTTCGTACAGCGGGAAAAGCGCCGGGTTGCCGGAATAGCCGCCGTCCCAATACCCCTCGCCGCCGATCTCCACGGTCTGGAAGACGGTGGGCAGGCAGGCCGAGGCAAGGAGAGCCAACGGCCCGATCTCCTGCCCGGTGAACACCTTGATCCGGCCGGTCCGCACGTTCGTTGCGCTGACGAACAGGCGGGGACCCTCGTGCGAACAGACATGGGTGAAATCGAGATCACGGACGACCGGCTCCAGCGGATTTTCCCAGCGGTTGCCGAAAACATAGGGCGAATAGAATTGCGCCGCGATGGCCTGGGGTGAGAAGGGCAGCAGCGCCGCAGTGGTCGTTTGCCAGAAGCGAAGCGCGGGCAGGAAGGCCGCCATCCAGGGCAGCATGCGGAAATCCCCGATCTCGCCGACCTGGTCCCACATCCGGTCCAACCGCTTGCGGGCGGCCCCCCTGCCCCCGGCGATCAGTCCCGCCTTCAGCGCGGCCCCGTTCAGCGCGCCTGCCGATGTGCCGGAAATCCCCGCGATCTCAAGATCGTCGTCCTCCAGCAGCCGGTCGAGGACACCCCAGGTGAAGGCGCCATGTGCGCCGCCGCCTTGGAGGGCGAGGCTGACGCGCCTCATGTGCGGGACCTGCAGATCTTTTCGAAAAGATTTGCAAGATCCTTCGAAGGATTTTGGCCCCTCACAGCGCGGTCCAGCCGCCGTCGACGCTGATCGTCGTGCCCGTCACCTGGTCGGCGGCGGGTGAGCAGAGGTAGACCGTGGTGCCCCCGATCTGTTCCACCGTCGCGAACTGGCGCGAGGGTTGGCGTTCCAGCATCACTTCGCGGATCACGGTTTCGCGGTCCATGTTGTGGACCTTCATCTGTTCGGGGATCTGCGCCTCGACCAGGGGGGTCAGGACATAGCCTGGGCAGATCGCGTTGCAGGTGATCCCCTTGCCCGCCGTTTCCAGCGCGACCGTCTTGGACAGGCCAACGATCCCATGCTTGGCCGCGATATAGGCCGATTTGAATGGCGAGGCGGTCAGGCCGTGGGCCGAGGCGATGTTGACAACCCTGCCCCACCCCTTTTTCCGCATCCCCGGCAGCGCGGCGGCGGTGGTGTGGAAGGCGGAAGACAGGTTGATCGCAAGGATCGCGTCCCACTTCTCGACCGGGAAGTCCTCGATCGGGCTGACGAACTGGATGCCTGCGTTGTTCACCAGTATGTCGCAGCCCCCGGCCTTTTCGATCAGCGCGCGGCAGTCGGACCCCTTGGACATGTCGGCAGGGATGTAGCGTGCCGTGACGCCGTGCCGGGCGCCGAGGTCTGCGGCAAGCTGATGATCTTCGGGCCGGTCGGTGAAGCTGTTCAGAATCACTTCGGCCCCGGCGGCGGCCAACGATTCGGCGACGCCAAGGCCGATTCCCGAATTCGATCCGGTGATGACCGCCCGCTTGCCCGAAAGTGTCATCCCACCCTCCAAATGCTGCAACTGCGAAAGCATTGCACGGCTGGCGGCGGAACGGAAGTCACAGCTGCACGATGAAAAAAAACGCCGGCACAAGGCCGGCGTTAAGTCTTTAAGGCAGGTTTCATACAGGCAAGAAACCTATCGAGCAGTAAACTCTGTATAATCCGCTCTCTGCCGATGGCCAAGCTAAAAGTTTGAATTGCCACGATCTCCGTCTTACTCTGCGCGGACACAACCACAAGGAACAGGGAGCGTGGGGCGATGACGAGGGCACGAGGGACAAGTTTGCGGAAGGCCGGGCTGGCGGCCGTGCTGTCGGTCTTCGCGGCAGCGGCACAGGCTGAGCCCATGCACGGCATAGCTATGTATGGCACCCCTGCCCTTCCCCCGGATTTTGTGTCCCTGCCCCAGGTGAACCCCGATGCGCCCAAGGGTGGCAGATTCCGTTGGGGCGAGGCGGGAAGCTATGACAGCTTCAACCCCTATGTGACCAAGGGGCGACCTGCGACCGGCATTTCCACCCTGACGGTCGAGACCCTGATGGGCCGGAGTTATGACGAAGCCTTCTCGCTTTACGGGCTTCTGGCCGAATCGATAGACACGGATGAGGGCCGGACCTACGTCGAATTCACTCTGCGCCCCGAGGCCCGATTCTCGGACGGATCGCCGGTTACGGTCGACGACGTGATGTGGTCGATGGAGACCTTGGGCACGCAAGGCAACCCGCGCTATGCGGGCGCGTGGAAGAAGATCGCCTCGATGGAGAAGACGGGTGAGCGGTCGGTCAAGTTCACCTTCAACGTTGAGGACCGCGAACTACCACTGATCCTGGGCCTGCGCCCGATCCTGAAAAAGGCCCAGTGGGAGGGCAAGGACTTCGCCGAGGCCACGCTGGGGGTGCCGATCGGCTCGGGTCCTTATGTTCTGGCGGAGTCTGAACTGGGCGTGCAGGCGACCTACAAGCGCAACCCGGACTGGTACGGGCACACCGTTTTCGAGGAATACGGCGCTCTCGGGACTCACGACACTCTCGCGCTGCGCAAAGCTTGCCGTCATTGGCAGTGCCAGCCGCGGACCAATACTCAGCCCCAGCGTCCTGCGTTGAAGAGTTCCGATGATCGGGAGCTGCAGCTGTGCGGAAACATCAAGG
>JBJTSJ010000160.1:0-6388 GCA_046076605.1 Tabrizicola sp. | reverse complement strand
TGGTCTGGAGGTCGGGGGAGCTGGGGTTTGACGGCCTGTCGGGTACTGAACTTGCGGTGCTTGGTCTTCTGGTGGCTTTGCTGCTGTCGACCGAGGTCTGGCTGGCCCCGCGCACGGGCGATCTGCGCCAGCCGGTGCGGGGCTATGTCGGGCTGATAGGGCTGATGGGCGCGGCGGCCATCCTGTTGCCTGCGCATCCGGGGCAAGGGGTTCTTCGGCTGGGGGCCGCGCTCTTCATCCTGTCGGACCTGATGCTGGCCCTGCAGCTGTTCGTGGTGAAGGGCGAGGGCGTGCGGCGCGAGCTCGCCCTGGCGCTGTGGCCTGCCTATTGGGCGGGGCAGGCGCTGATCCTGTGGGGGGCGGTGGCCTACGCGGGGTGACGGCCTTCCAATGGCGGGTCAAAGGGACTAGGTGAAGGGAAACAGCCCGGAGAGCCTGCCCATGTCGTTCTTCAAGAAGCTCAAGGAGCGGATGTTCCGGTCGTCCGACAAGATCGGCGAGGGGCTGGAGGCGCTGGTCGCGGAAGGGGCGGAGGGGCCGAAGGACCCGGTGCGGGAACTGCCCGAGCGGGTGCCGGAGGTACCGGAGCCGATGGCGCCGGAGGTGCCGGAGCCCGACCTGCCGGAACTGCCCGAGCCGGTGGAGCCGGAGCCGGACCTGCCGATGCCAGAGGACCCGATGCCGGTGGACCGGGGTCGGGCGACCGGGGTGGCAGAGGCGTCGGAACCCGCGAAGCCGGGCCTCTTGGGGCGGCTCTTCGGTCGTGGCACGGTCGAGGAGCCGCGCCGGGTGCTGGACGACGCGATGCTGGAAAGCCTGGAGGAATTGCTCATCCAGGCCGACATGGGTGTCGATACGGCCGTGCGGGTGACCGCGAACATTGCCGAGGGGCGGTTCGGGCGGAAGATTTCCACGCGGGAGTTGCGGGCGGCGCTGGCCGGGGAAGTCGCAAGGATCATGGAACCCGTGGCACGGCCGATGCCCTTGTATCCGCAGAAGCCGCAGGTCGTGCTGGTGGTGGGGGTGAACGGGTCGGGGAAGACGACGACGATCGGCAAGCTCGCGTCCCAGTTCAAGGCAGCGGGGAAGAAGGTGGTGATCGCGGCGGGCGACACGTTCCGCGCGGCGGCGGTGGAGCAGTTGCAGATCTGGGGGACGCGGGCCGGGGTGCCGGTGCTGACGGCTCCGGAAGGGTCGGACCCGGCCTCTCTGGCTTTTGACGCGCTGACCAAGGCGCGGGCCGAGGGGGCGGACCTTCTGATGATCGACACGGCGGGGCGGCTGCAGAACCGGCAGGACCTGATGGAGGAACTGGCCAAGATCGTGCGGGTGATCCGCAAGGTCGATCCGACGGCGCCGCATAACACTCTGCTGGTGCTGGACGCGACGACGGGCCAGAACGCGGTGACGCAGGTCGATATCTTCCGCAAGATTGCCGATGTCTCGGGCCTCGTCATGACCAAGCTGGACGGGACGGCGAAGGGGGGCGTGCTGGTCGCGCTCGCCGACAAGTTCGGGCTGCCGATCCATGCTATCGGCGTGGGCGAGCAGATCGACGACCTGGCGCCCTTCGATCCGGAGGAGTTCGCCAAGGCCTTGGTCGGGGCCGAAGCTTGATCCGGGCCGGGCTTCTTGTGCTGCTGGCGGCGGCTCCGGCGGCAGCAGAGGGGCTGGTGGGGCAGGCGTTGTGCACGGCAGCCTGGGCAAGGGTCTCGGACGGATTGGCGGTACTGGGGCCGGTGCGGTCGGATGCTGTCCGGCAGGACGGCGATTGGTGTGTCGTGGACGGCCCGGTCATCGACCTGCAAGGTCAGTACCTGCCGGACTGGCATCTGGACCGGCTGAGGTTCCGTGGCTCGGCTCTGGGTTGGATTGCCGAAGGCGCTGGTACGCCCGAAGGTCTGGACGTTGTGGCCGAGGGGCTGCGCCTGGTCGTTCAGACTGGCGATGCACAGATGGACTGGCTGTTCGCGGCGCAGTCCCGCCCGAACGCGATTGATGCCGAGCTGTCTCTGGCCTGGGACCCTGCTGCAAGGGTGTTGCGGCTGGAGGGCCTAAGTATCGACTTCCCGGGGGAGAACCTGGTGCAGGCCTCGGGCACTGTGACGGGGGTAGACCTGTCGTCCGCGGGCGCCATGCAGATGTCGCTGACCAGTTTCGCGCTGACCGCGTTCGACGCGCGGGTCACGATGCATGGGCTTTTTGAGTGGTATGTGCTGATGACCCTGGGGCCGAGCGTGCTGCCATCCGAAGGGGATGTGGACGCCGCCTTCGCGGGGCTGCAAGGCGACCTGAAGGCCTTCATCGGGGATCTGCCGGGGGCGAGTTTCCCGGCCGAAAGCAAGGCCGCGATGGTGGCATTCGTCGACGAATTGCCGAACCCGGCGGGCGATCTGGTGGTGGGTCTGCGGGCGGAACCCGGGTTTGGGCCGGTCCGGTTCGGGGGGGCTGCGGTCCATGGGATGCAGGAGCTGATGACCGACCTTGAAACAGTGTTCCGGGGGGTCACGGTGGATGTCGGCTGGACCCATGCCGATGCGCCGTAGTGCTGCGCTTGTCATGGCTCTGCTGGCGGGGCCGGTCGGGGCAGGGCCTGTGGCGGTGCCTGCCGACTGTGCGGAACTGGCGGCGCTGATTGAGGGGGTGGTCGGCAGCGGGCTGACGGTACCGCCGTCTGCGGCCAAGGATGGCTGGTGTGTGCTGGACGGGGCGCGGTCCTTTGGGGGCGAGGTCCGCGTCAGTGCCGAGGTGCTTCGGGTTCGGGGTGAGGTGCTGGAGGACAGGCTCGTCGCGCTGGAGGTCGAGGGTGCGGGGCTGCGGGTCGCCCCGGCGCTGAACAATCGCGACATGGCGGGCTGGTTGCGCGACCTGATGCGTCTGCAATCGGCCGACCTGCAGCTGACGCTGCGGCGGGATGAGGCGCAGGATGTGTTGCGGATCGAGCGTGGCTTTCTGGGCCTGTCCGGGGGCGGAGAACTGGATGTCACCGGGACCGTCGCGGGGGCGGACTTGTCGGCGTCCTCGTTGCTGATCGGGCGGGTGACGACCTTGACGGTCGAATGGCTGAACGATGGTCGGACGCTGCGCCCCTTGCTTGAGGCCATGGGCGGGCGATTGCAGCCGGGGGCAACGGGGACCGAGGCGGTCCTGGCGGCACGAGCGGCTTTGCAAGGGGCGGTCGCCGCGGTGCCAGTCGCGGCTCTGGCTGAAGGAGACGCCGAGGCGGCGGAGGCGGTTATCGCAGCGCTGCCGCAGGGGCGCGGGCGTGTGACGGTGGGGGTTGCTTCGGACGGCGGGATCGGGGCGGCGCAGCTTGGGCTTCTGGCGCTGGCCGAGGACCCGACGGGGCCGGAGTCGTTGGCCCGGTTCTTCGCGGGGTCGCGGGTCACTGTCGCCTGGGCTCCGGGGCTGTCCCCTTGACCGAATTCCTGCGGTCGGTCGAAGGCACGGCGGCCGGGCATGACCTTGCCCTGGCGCTGGCTTTGTTCGCGGCGGTGCTGCATGCGCTGTTCGGGGCCTTGCAGAAGGGGCGGCATGATCCCTGGCTTTCGCGCGCGGCAATCGACATCAGCTACGGGGTGATCGCGGCGCCTTTCGCGCTGTTCGTGGTGCCCTGGCCCGAGCCGCATATGTGGCCGATCTTTGCCGGGGCCTTCGTGATCCACTCGGTCTACAAGGTCCTGCAGGCGATGACCTATACGCGGGGGGCCTTCACGGTGGTCTACCCGGTGGTGCGGGGGACGGGGCCGTTCTTTACGGTGATCGGCGCGGGCATCGTCTTTGGCGAGACCTTCGCGCCCGGGCAATGGGCGGGCTTGGCGCTGCTGGTGGGGGGCATCCTGGGGCTGGCGGTCTGGAACCTGCGCCATGTCTCGGTGGACCGGGCGACGATGGTGCCTGCGCTTTGGCTGGCGGTGGCGACGGGGGCGATGGTGGCCTGCTACACCACCTATGACGCCTATGGCATCCGGGCGACGGCGGACCCGTTCACGTTCCTTGCATGGTTCTTCATGCTGGACGGAATTTTCATTCCCATGGTCACCCATCGCCGCTGGCGGCAGCTTCCCGCTGGCGAGATCGTTCCCCTGATGAAGCGGGGTGTTTTGGGCGCCTTCGTCGCCTATTTCAGTTTCGGCTCGATCATGCTGGCCACGCGGCTGGACAAGGTCGGCGAGGCGGCGGTGCTGCGCGAGACCTCGACCGTGTTTGCCGCCTTGATCGGCTGGCTGGTTCTGGGCGAGAAGGTGGGGCCGGTGCGGGCGGGGCTGATGGGTCTGATCGCAGTTGGCGCGGTCGTGATGGAATGGGCGGGATAGGCAATGGCGGAACGCAAGATCAACCCGATTCTCAAGCAGGTGCTGGAGCTGGGGCCGACTCTGGTCTTCTTCCTGATCTACATGCGGATCAAGGACGAGACCTACAATCTGGCCGGGACCGACTATTCCGGCTTCATTGTGGCAGCCCTGATCCTGGTCCCGCTGCTTCTTGCCGCAATTTTCACGCTCTGGTTGTTGACGGGTTCGATCAGCCGCATGCAGATCTTCGTCGGCGTCATGGTCGTGGTCTTTGGTGGGCTGACGGCCTGGTTCAACGACGAGCGGTTCTTCAAGATGAAGACCACGATCGTCTATGGCACCTTCGCGGTGATCCTGGGGGTCGGCCTTCTGCGCGGGAAAAGCCTGCTGCAGTGGGTGATGGCGGAAGCTTTGCCCATGAAACCAGAGGGTTGGATGATCCTTACCCGTCGACTGACAGGGATGTTCGTGGCCCTCGCGGTGGCAAACGAGGTGATCTGGCGCACGCAGACGACGGAACTTTGGGTCAAACTGGAGACCTTCGCGATGCCCGCGGCATTGTTTCTGTTCCTGATGCTGAACTTCATGGCACTGCAGCGCTACCTGATCGAAGAGCCCGACGACAATTCCTGACGGCCAGCACAGGAATGCCCTTGAAGGGGCCGGGTTCTGCCCCAGACCTGCCTTGAAGCGTCGGTAGACCTGATGGTGAGCTTGAGGGAGTTCACCGATGTACCGCACGCCCCTGGACCTGTTCCGCCTGTTCCTGAGCCTGTTCCAGGACATGCCGCCCCTGTCGCGGTCGATGTACCTGCCGGGTGCGGTCCTGCTGGTCAGCTATCCGGTCCTGTCGGTGGCCTTCGGACCCGAGTATTCGGGACAGGCCTTCGCCACGGCCTTCCTGACGGCGCTGGCCGTGCGGATCGCGATGGGCTTCGAGGGCATGGTAAAGCGGCTTCTGACCCGCTACTCGGCGACCCAGGCGGTTGCCTTCGCTCTGGCCCTGGCGGGCCTGCCGCTTCTGGTCCTGGCGCTGGTCGATGACCCGCTGTGGTGCCAGCGCATGCAGAGCCTGTTCTATGTGGTGATCGGCGGCATCTTCTTGCAGGACGTGATGAACGGCCGCACCTCGACCGCTGCCAGCTTCTGGCCGGACGCCGAGATGCGCGACCACCTGCCGAACCTGACCCGCATGATGGTGGTCTACAACTTTGCGTTCCTTCTGATGAATGAAACCATGATCCGCGCTGTCGAACCGTCGCACTGGCTGCTGTTCTGGGCGGTGCTGCCGATCATCGGCCACACTGTGCTGCGGGCGATGGTGCTGACTGTGATCAACCTGGACGACAACGGCCACAAGGCCTGAGATCGGACCGGCTGAGCCTGGTGTAACGAGTTTCATACCAAGGCCTTATCCCCCAAAGACATTTGGCAAGGGCGCCGCAAGGCGCCCTTGTCTTTTCTGTCCGCTGTTCCGGCATTCAGTCCGGCAGGATGCAGGCGGTCTTCTTGACGTCGATGCAGCGGCGAAGGGCGGTCAGCACACCTGCGGGGGCGTTGGACAAGGGCAGGAAGCCAAGTTCCGACAGCTTGCGGGCATAGGTCCTGGACAGGGCGGCGTCGAGGCCAAGGGCCGCCTCGTAATTGGCATAGGCGTCGTCCATCCGCCCCAGCGCCGCGTCGATCCGGGCGAGGGTGTCATGGTAGACTGCCTCCATCCGCAGGCCATCGGGGTTCTGGCGCAGGCCCTGGCTGGCCTGGTCTGCCTCGGCGGCCTTGCCTTCGGCCAACAGGGCACGGGCCTGGACGTTGGCCGCGGCAAAACTTTGCGGATAGCGCTGCAACAGCGCTGCGGCCTCGGCCGCGACGGTCGCAGGAGGGGCGAATTCGCCCAGGGCCAGCAGGCGGCGCGACAGGATGTCCTCCTCGATCACCGGATTGCTGCTGGTCACGACGCCGGGGCGCAGCGCCTCGTCAGCGACAGCGACGAGATCTTGATAGCGGCCAAGGGCAGACAGGGCGGCAAGCTTGTTGCGGTAGGCGTTCTGGGCCGGGCAGAGGAGGCGCTGTCCTACTTCGACACCGCCATTTCC
>JBJTSJ010000159.1:0-9383 GCA_046076605.1 Tabrizicola sp. | reverse complement strand
ATCAACGAGGCGCATGAATCGAAGGGCGACGCGGGCTGGGGCAACCAGATCCGGTCCTATGTCCTGCAGCCCTACCAGATGGTGAAGGACCTGCGGACGGGGCATGAGACCTCGGACACGCAAGGGGTGCTGAACGGCGATCTTGATGCCTTCATGGCCGCGACGCTGGCGCTGAATGCCTCCGGCAAGAAGCGGGGCGAGATCGCGGACGTCGATTGACGCAGGTCAAGGCGGCTTCAGTCTGCGCCCCTAGCCTGTCAGGATGAGCGAGAGCCACACCACCGCCCCCGAAGTGAACGAGGTCGATGCCAGCGACCTTCGCGCCAGCCTTGCGGCTGGGTGGCAGGACTTTCGCCGCGCGCCCGTCCTCGGGGCGGTGTTTTCCCTGGTCTATGTGCTGGGCGGCTGGCTGATCCTTTGGGCGATGACCACAAAGGGCCAGGTCTGGTGGACGCTTCCCGCCAGCGCCGGTTTTCCAATCCTCGGCCCCTTCATCGCCTGCGGCTTCTACGAAATCTCCCGCCGGCTGGAGGCCGGGGAGCCGCTGGTCGCGTCCGAAATCTTCGGTGTGATCTTCCGCCAGAAAGACCGCCAGATCCCGGCCATCGCGGCGGTGATCGTGGTCTATTTCCTGTTCTGGAACTTCCTGTCGCACATGATCTTCGCGCTGTTCCTGGGGAACGCGACGATGACCAACGTGTCGTCCTCGCTGGCCGTGTTCCTGTCTCCCCAGGGGCTGACGATGCTGGTCTTCGGGACGGCGGTGGGGGCGGTCTTCGCCACGCTTCTCTTCTGCCTGACAGTGGTCAGCCTGCCGATGCTTCTGGACCGAGAGGTGGATTTCGTGACGGCCATGCTGACGAGCTTTGCATTGGTCCGCGAAAACCCCGGTGTCATGCTGGGCTGGGGCCTCCTGATCGCCACCTGCCTCTTCGTCGGGATGATCCCCGGCTTCCTGGGTCTGTTCCTGGTGCTGCCCTTGTTCGGGCACGCTAGCTGGCACCTCTACCGCCGCGCGATCACCTGACGGGGCGTCTGACCAGCAGGGCCAGGACCGCCGCCAGCGCCGCCATTGCGCTGGCACACAAGGCCACCGTCCCGAAGGCCGCACTGGTCGCCGCCAGATGCTCCGCCCCCGTGCCCGCCACCCCAAACCCCGGCGCGCCCGGCCCGTAAGCCTCCGCCGCAAGCCGCCCGAGCAGCGCCACCGCGATCAGCCCCGCCACCCGCGCGACGGCATTGTTCACGCCCGAGGCCGCGCCCTGTTCGCCATCCTCGGCCCCTTGCATGGCGGCGGCGGTCAACGGGGCGACGACGAGGCCAAGCCCAAAGCCCGCGAGCGCCGTGAAGGGCACCACATGGCTCCAGAACTGCCCGTCCGGCGCAAAGTGCCACAGGCCCGCATAGGCCACCGCCACCAACCCGGACCCCGCCGCCATCAACGGCCCCGCGCCCCAGCGGTCGGCCATGCGGCCCGCGGGGGCGGACAGAAGCCCGATAAGGACGGATATCGGCAGGAAGGCCGCCGTCACCTCCAGCGCGGTCACACCCCAGGCGGAAACCGCGGTCATCGGCAGGTAGAACATCACCCCGTTCAGCGCGAAGTAGAGGACGAAGGTCACCAGGTTCGTCACGCTGAAGGTCCGGTTGCGGAAGAGGCCGAGGCGCAGCATCGGGGCAGGGGCCATGGCCTCCCAGGCCAGGAACGCCGCAAGGCAGAGCAGCGCCGCGATGGGTGCCCAAAGGGGGGCTTTCGCCTCGGTCAGGGCCCAGGCCATCAGGCCAAGGGCTGCCGTTGCGAGGGCCGCTCCCGCAAGGTCGACGCGGACCCCCGGCTTGCCGATGTCTCCCGGCGTGCGGCCTCGGATCAGCCAGAATGCGGCAAATCCCAAAGGCAGGTTCAAGGCGAACACCAGCCGCCAGCCGATCTCGCCGCCCCAGGTCACGAACATTCCCCCCAGGACCGGCCCCAGCGCCGTCGTGAGCGTGGAGGCCGAGGCCCAAAGTCCCAGCGCCCGGCCCCGTTCGGCCCGGGGATAGGCGCGCGAGACCATGGCCATCGACCCCGGCACCATCAGCGCGGCACCGACGCCCTTCACCGCACGGGCGGCAATCATCTGTTCGGGCGTCACCGCCACCGCACAGACCAGCGAGCCTGCGACGAAGATCAGGATACCGATGGAAAAGATCCGCGCGATCCCGAACCGGTCGCCCATCGCGCCACCCACCAGCACCAGCGACGACACGGCGAGAAGGTAGGCCGCGTTGATCCACTGCGCCTCGGCGAGGCTCGCCCCCAGGGCCTCGCGCATCGCAGGCATGGCGATTGAGGTCACCGATCCATCGATGAACCCCATCGAAGACGCCAGGATCGCGGCCCACAGGATGATCCGCCGGTCAGCGTCCGCACAGAAGGAAACGGGCACCGGAGTGCCCTCCGATGCCCGCGAAACGGTCATGTTCGGGTTGGCTTATTCGGCGTCGGCGACCGGGGTGTCCAGGCGCACGGCGCTGCCCGGACGGCCATTGGCCAGCGGGTCTTCCTGCCGCTGCACCGAGCCTTCGAAATGGGCGCCGGATTCGATCGCGATGGTCTTGTGGATGATGTCACCCTCAACCCGGGCGGTGGAGGTGAGGCGGACCATCAGGCCGCGCACGCGACCGATCACCCGGCCGTTCACGACGATGTCGTCAGCCACGATCTCGCCGCGGATGGTTGCGCTTTCGCCGACGGTCAGAAGATGCGCGCGGATGTCGCCCTCGACGGTGCCTTCAACCTGGATGTCCCCGGTCGTCCGCAGGTTACCCACCACGGTCAGGTCCGACGACAGGACGGAAGCCCCGGCCTTGCCCTTCGGCGCAGAGGGGGTGAATTCCATGGACGGTTTGGTCATCGGGGCCTCCGGGGCTTTGGGCTTCTCGGCTTCAGCCTTGGGGCCGGGCTCGTTGATGCGGCTCTTAGAAAACATTCTTCGCTGCCTTTATGAAGGTCATCGGGTTTACCGCTTCACCGCCAAGGCGAACCTCGTAGTGAAGGTGGGTGCCGGTGGACCGGCCTGAATTGCCCATATCACCGATCCGGTCGCCGCGCGAGACCCTTTGGCCGACCTCGACCCGGATCTGGCTCAGGTGGGCATAGCGGGTTTCGACGCCGAAATCGTGCTGGATCTTGACCAGGCGGCCATAGCCGTTGTCCCAGCCGGCATGTACCACAACGCCGTCAGCGGTGGCATAGACCGGGGTGCCGTAGCTTCCCGCCATGTCGGTGCCCTCGTGCATCCGGGTGCCTGCACCCTTGGGGTCGCGGCGATAGCCGAAACCGCTGGTCCAGCGGAAACTGTCCTTGACCGGCATGGCGAAGGGCAGCTTGAAGGCGGCGATCCGGTACATGTTCATCCGGTCCAACCCGGTCAGGATCGTGTTCGCGCGCAATTCCTCGGCCGACGGTGCCCCGCCCGAGGTCGAGAAGGTGATCGGTGTCAGCGGTCCACCCTGGCCGGAGTAGCCCTCGCGCACCGCGCCGATCAGGTCCTCCGGCGACATCCCGGCATCGCGGAACATGTTGTCCAGGGGTTCGACCGAGATCGTCAGCGCCTCTTCCAGCTTGGTGAAGATCGCGTCGTTGCGCAGTTCCATCGCTTCCTTGGCATCGGCGATCAGCCGTGCCTCCTCGCGCGCCGCCTCGGCCTCGGCCAGCTCGGCGTTTCTTTCCTCGGCCGCATCGCCCAAGGCGCCCGTCAGGAACTCCAGCGTCGCGACAGTATCAGCCGCGCGCCCAGCTTCGGTCGCACCGCCGTTCTGCTGGTTCAGCGCCAGGGTGATCCGGTCGACTTCGGCACGGGCCGTGTCGCGTTCCTTGATCGTCTCGCGCAGGGTGTCCTGGATCGCCTCGATCCCGGTCTCCAGCTCACGCCGACGGTCTTCGGACGCCAAGAGGCGCTCTTGCATCTCCGACACCTGGGTCAGCGCGATGTTGAACCGTTCCTGGGCCCGCACCGCCACTTCCGCGCGCAGGTCGCGGTCGGACGACAGCGCGTTCAGCCGCTGTTCGTAGAGCGCCTGTTGGCGGACCGACTGTTCGCGGGCCGATCCGGCGCCAATCGAGTCCATCATGATCAGGGCGGTCGCAACGATGGTCCAGGCCAGCGCCAGCGTGCCGCCGACCAGGGCGATGATCTGCGTGGCGGGACGCAGACGGATAAAGCGGGTTTCCGTATCGGATTTCAGAAACAGCCGTTGTTCGGGAAAGTGCCGCTCAAGGCTTTGGTGGAACCGATAGGCTAGGCGATTCAGCACGTTGGGGTCATCCGTTCATAGCCCTGGCAGAGGCTTCGCTACGTTACCCCAAGGCGCTTGGCCCCGGGCTAGACCTGCTTATCCAGCCCGTTTCAGGCCCGCAACAATTTTGACCGTGTTAAGGATTTTTCCGCACGGGACAGGGTTTTCATCGGCAAGAAATCGCCGATTACTCGGCGGTTTCGGCCAGGGGCCAGTAAAAGTCGGGCTGCAGACCGGCATCAGCGCGCTTTTCCTCATTGAAAGGCGGTTTCAGCGAGCCGTGGAAATAGCGCCGGACCAGGGCGTGAAAGACCTCTTTCGGGTCGGTCCCATCGCGGCCGCAAAGCCAGTTGAACCACTTGGACCCATAGGCGACATGGGCGACCTCTTCGGCATAGATCACCTCCAGCGCCGCCAGGGACTGTGCCTCGCCATGTTTGCGGAAGATCTCGATCATGCCGGGGGTGACGTCCAGGCCCCGCGCCTCCAGCACCATGGGCACGACGGCAAGTCGACCGTGCAAGTCGCCCACGGTATCCTCGGCCGCGCGCCACATGCCGGCATGGGCGGGCAGCGCGCCATAATGGCTGCCCATGGCTTCAAGACAGTCGCAGATCAGGTTGAAATGCTTGGCTTCTTCATCCGCCGACTTCACCCAGTCATCGTAGAAGCCCAAGGGCATCGGCTGGTCGGCGAAGCGGGCGATGATGTCCCAATGCAGGTCGACAGCGTTCAACTCGATATGCGCCACGGCGTGAAGGAGCGCGATGCGGCCCTCGGGGCTGCCGGGGCGGCGGCGAGGGACGTCCTTCGGGGCCAGAAGCTCAGGCTTTTCCGGCCGGGCAGGGCGCAGGGGCGGGCTGGCCTGGCCGATGGGCGGGGGCTGGCCCGCCGCCCGTGCGGCGAACCAGGTGGCGGCATGCTTGCGGCCAAGCGCGGCCTTCGCGCGGCCATCGGCGGTGGTCAGCACCTCCACCGCCATCTCTGCCAGGCTTTGCGTCATCGCTGGTTTTCCCCGGGTCCACAATTCTTCTGCGAAGAATTGCTGCCCCGATTCTTCGCCGAAAAATCGTGCCTCTACAACGCCTGCGCCGCCGCCAGCACCTCGTCGGCATGGCCCTTGACGCTGACCTTGTTCCAGACCCGCGCCACCGTGCCGGTCCCGTCGATCAGGACCGTCGTCCGCTCGATCCCCATATAGGTCTTGCCGTACATGCTTTTCTCCAGCCAGACGCCGTAATCCTCGCTGGTCGTCCCCGTCTCGTCCGAGGCCAGGATGATCCCGCCCAACCCATGCTTCTTGCAGAACTTGTCGTGGCTTTTCACGCTGTCCTTCGACAAACCGATCACCGTGGTGCCTGCCGCCGCGAAGTCGGCATGGCGGGCGTTGAAATCCTGCGCTTCCAGCGTGCAGCCGGGGGTGTCGTCCTTGGGGTAGAAATACAGCACCACCTTGCCGGGCCGCAGGGCCGACAGTGTCACGGTTCCGCCACCGTCGCGGGGCAGGGTAAAGTCGGGGGCGGTCTGTCCTTGGGAAATCATGCGCGGCTCCTTGCCCGATCAGGGGCTTGTCAGGGATTGTGACTTCCCATCTAGCGGACGATCCGCAAAGATAAAGGTGCTTCGTGGACTGGTGGTCCGCGAGGGGCGGGGAACATGCCGCAAGGCAGGCCGGGCAGCGGGGCAGAAGGCGAAAGATGCAGGACCAGTCTGCGGGCTTGGAAGACGGGGCTGACCCCGTTGCCGCGCCGCCGCGACCAAGGTTGCCGCTTTTGCGCCTGACCCGGCCGGAAGCAACCGCCGTAGATTCCGACACACTCCAATGTCGATCCCGGCCCGTGCGGCGCGGCAGGCTTTCCCTGACCGTGGTGGTAACGCTGGTCCTTCTGGCGCTGGCCTTCGGCTATCTGACGCTGGCCTATACCGGCAAGACGCTGCGCTTTCCCGTCTGGGGCGTTGCCCGGATCGAGGCGCAGCTGAACGAAAATCTGGCCGGAGCCCGCTTGCCGAAAGGATCCGCCCTATCGTTGGGCGGGGTCGAGCTGGCGGTCGACCGGGATTTCGTTCCCCGGTTCCGGCTGGACGATATCCGCGTGATCGACAGCAATGGCCGTTCGCTTCTGGCGCTGCCCGAGGCGGTGCTGGCCTTTGATCCGACCGCGCTCATGTCCGGCAAGATCCGGCCCAGTCACTTGCGCCTGACCGGGGCGCGGATTGCGGTGCGGCGGGATGAAACCGGCCGGATCGACCTGCAGCTGGAAGGGCGCTCGCCGGGTGCCGGGCCGAAGGATGCCTCGGCGGTGCTGGCGACGGTCGAACGGTTGTTTGCCACCCCGACCTTTGCGTCGTTGCAGTCGATCGAAGCCGAGGGTCTGACGCTTCGGCTGACCGACGACCGTGCCGGGCGCAGCTGGGAGGTAGGCGACGGCCGGTTGGTGATCGACAACGGCGCAACCGCGATTTCGGCCGAACTCGGGCTGACGCTCCTGGACGGGGCCGATCCGGCGCAGGCCGTCTTGACCCTGGTTTCCGACAAGGGGGCAGCAACCGCCAGGCTTTCCGCCAAGGTCGACAACATCGCCGCGACCGACTTGGCCGCGATGGCCCCGCCGCTGGCCTTCCTGGCTTTCGTCGATGCGCCGATCTCGGGTCAGCTTGAGGCACGGCTGGACGAAGGCGGCAATTTCGCCAGCCTTTCGGGGGCCCTTGGCCTGGGCGCAGGCAGTCTGGCGCCAGGGCAGGGCGCGCGACCGGTGGCCTTCGACAAGGCATCGCTCTCGCTCAGCTATGATCCAGCAGCGGCCCGGATCAACCTTGCCAACCTCTCGGTCGAAAGCGCCTCGTTGCGGTTGACCGCCCGGGGACACGGTGACCTTCTGGATTCCACCGGCGCTCCGGTGGTTCCTGGCGCTTTGCCAGTCAGCATCCAGGCCCAGATCGCCTTCGACAAGGTGATGGTCGACCCCGAGGGCCTGTTCGAGGCTCCCGTCCGCTTCAACCAGGGTGCCCTCGACCTGCGGCTGCGCCTCAGCCCGTTCCGGATGGACATCGGCCAGCTGTCCTTGGTCGAGGGCGATGAACGTCTCCTCCTCTCCGGCTTTGTCGCGGCCGAGGAAAAGGGCTGGGGCGGGGCGCTCGACCTGTCCCTGAACCAGATCGCCACCGAACGGCTTCTGAAGGTCTGGCCGGTCTCGGTTGTGCCGAAGACCCGGGTCTGGTTTGCCGACAACGTGGGGCAGGGACAGCTGACCGACGTGCAGGCCGCGCTGCGGCTTGAACCCGGCAAGCAGCCGCAGTTCAACCTCTCGTACGAATTCTTCGACACCGAAGTCCGCTTCGTCCGCACCCTGCCGCCAATCCTGAACGGACGGGGCCATTCCACGCTGGAGAACAAGACCTACACCGTCGCCTTGGACCAGGGCCATGTCATCGCCCCCGAAGGCGGCCGGATCGAGGCGGACGGGACGGTGTTCCAGATCCCCGACATCACTCAGCGCCCGGCCACTGCCAAGGTCGACCTCGTCACGCAGGCCAGCCTGACCGCGACCCTTTCGCTGTTGGACCAGGAACCGTTCAGCTTCTTCTCGAAGGCCGGGCAACCCTACAACCTGGGCGACGGGCGGGCGGACCTGACCGCGACCATCCTGATGCCGATGAAGGCGAAGATCCCGTTCGAAGAGGTCAACTTCACCGTTGCAGGCACCATCCGCGACTTCACCTCGCCCGCTCTGGTGCCGGGCCGCATCCTGACCGCGCCCGAGGTGCAGGTCGCCGTCAACACCGACGGGCTGCAGCTGTCCGGCAAGGGCAAGCTCGACCGGATGCCGATCGACCTGACCTATCTGCAGGGCTTCGGGCCGGAACAGAAGGGCCGCGCCCGCGTCAATGGGACGGTTACGCTGTCCGACCCGATCCTGCGCGACTTCGGGCTTGACCTGCCGGCGGGCTCGGTCAAGGGAGAGGGGCCGGCGGCGATCGACGTGGCGCTCGTCAAGGACCAGCCGCCGCAGCTGACGCTGACCTCGAACCTGACCGGCCTCTCGCTGCGGCTTGACGCACTTGGCTGGTCCAAGGGGGCCAAGTCCAAGGCCGTGCTCGACCTTGAGGCCCGGCTTTCCCGCGAACCGGTGGTGGAGCGGCTGACCCTGAAGGCCCCGGGGCTCGAGGCGCGGGGCCGGATCACCACCCGCGAAGGCGGCGGCCTCGACACCGCCGAATTCGAGCGGGTGGTGGCGGGCGACTGGCTGGATGCCCCGGTCACGCTGACCGGACGTGGCAAGGGCGCGGCGCTGGATGTCGTGGTCACCGGCGGCACGCTGGACATGCGCCGGATGCCGGAGGGCGGGGGCGGCGGGGACAGCGGCCCGGTCACCGTCCGGCTGGACGCCCTGCGCATCTCGGACGGCATCCGTCTGACCGATTTCCGCGGCGAGTTCGGCTCGGACGGCGGGTTCAACGGCAGGTTTGTCTCGGGCGTCAACGGTAGCGGCCAGATTTCGGGAACGGTCGTGCCGATGCAGAACGGCAGCGCCGTCCGCATCCTGTCGGACAATGCCGGGGCGGTCATTGCAGCGGCAGGCATCTTTGACCAGGGCCGCGGCGGCAGCCTCGACATGTCGCTGGTCCCGCGCGGGCCCAAGGGCGAATACAATGGCCTGGCCACCTTCACCCGCATGCGCATCCAGGGCGCCCCCGCTTTGGCCGAGCTTTTGTCCGCCATCTCGGTCGTGGGCCTTCTGGAACAGATGAACGGCGAAGGCCTCGCGTTCAACAACGGCGAGGTGAGCTTTGTCCTGACGCCCAAGGCCGTGGAAATCAGCCAGGGTTCGGCGGTCGGGGCCTCACTTGGCATTTCCTTCGCGGGCCTCTATCTGACCGACAGTCAGCGGATCGACCTGCAAGGGGTGATCTCGCCGATCTATCTGGTTAACGGGGTGGGACAGATCCTGACACGGCGCGGCGAGGGACTTTTCGGCTTCAACTACCGGCTCACCGGCACGACCGGCGATCCCAACGTCTCGGTCAACCCGCTGTCGGTGCTGACCCCCGGCATGTTCCGCGAGCTGTTCCGCCAGCGTCCGCCCAATCTGAAGGACACCGAAAGG
>JBJTSJ010000158.1:0-2699 GCA_046076605.1 Tabrizicola sp. | reverse complement strand
GCTGATGCTGCCCGGGTGTGACCGCGTAGGACGACAGGACCAGCCCCGCCGCATACATCAGCGCCCCCGCGATGATCGCCTTGCGGTCGCCGAACCGCTCTGCCATCGCCCCGAACAGCTGCTGGCGATCCTCGTGGGGTTCGGCATTGCAGGGACGGGGTTCGGAGTGATCCTTGCCATCGTCGGGCGCGCGTCCAGCCCCGAGAACAGGTCGATGGCCCTGGGCATCGCCACGGCGGCGGGGTCGGCGGGGCAGGTCTTTGGGGCGCCGACGGCAGAGTGGCTGCTGCAGAGCTATCATTGGCAGACGGTCTTCCTGATCTTCGCGGTGGTGATCCTGGCGACACTGGCCGCCCTGCCCTTCCTGCGGAGCCCGCAGATGGCCTCGAAACAGGAGCTGGAGGAGAGCCTGGGCACCGTCCTGATCCGCGCGTTCAAGGACCCGTCCTATACGCTGATCTTTCTGGGGTTCTTTTCCTGCGGCTATCAGCTTGCCTTCATTACCGCCCATTTCCCGGCATTCGTGACCGAGCTCTGTTCGCCCATCGATGCGGGGTCCATGCTGTCGAACATCGGGGTGACGACGACCTCGGCCCTTGGCGCGGTGTCCATAGCGGTGATTGGCCTCTTCAACATCGTGGGGACGCTGACGGCGGGGTATCTGGGCAAGCGGTATACGAAGAAGTACCTGCTGTTCGGGATCTATGTCGGCCGCACCATCGCGGCGGCGACGTTTATCCTGTTGCCGATCACGCCGGCGTCCGTCCTGATCTTTTCGGCGGTCATGGGGTCCCTCTGGCTGGCGACGGTGCCGCTGACCTCGGGTCTCGTCGCGCATATCTACGGCATCCGCTACATGGGCACGCTCTATGGTGTGGTGTTCCTGAGCCACCAGATCGGCGGGTTCCTGGGGGTCTGGCTGGGCGGGCGGATGTATGACCTGAACGGCGACTATACGCTCGTCTGGTGGATAGGCGTGGGCGTCGGGGCGTTCAGCGCGCTGGTCCACCTGCCGATCCGCGAGCGGGTGATGCCGGTCGGACAGCCTGCCTGAGCTACTGGTCGGACATCGGCTGGACGATCAGGACCTCAAGATCGCGGTCAGGGGTGTAATCGGTCTTCTCGATCACGAAGGTCGTGGGGCCGGTCTTCTTCACGCCTTCGGCGCAAAGCGAGATCACGTTCTCCGGATCGCCCTTATCCAGGGTGAGGGTGAACTTGCCGATCGGCCCGGCCCAGCTGTTCGCGGTGCGCAGGACGTAGGACAGGTTCCAGGCGGTGCCGTAGTTGCCGTATTCGTCGCCCTCGGGGTTCTTCAGGGTATTGGCCAGTGCCTTCGAGGTGCCCTCGTCGATGCAATACAGATCGCGGAGGTAGGTCTGGTAGTCCTCGGGGGGGTCGGACCAGTAGAACAGACCCCCCGGCGGGCGGTTGGTGTAGCTATGGCTGATCTTCACCGTGGCCCCAGCGGGGAAGGTTTGCGTCCAGTGGTAGCGGGTGACGATGGCCCATGAGCCCCAGACATCGGGCGGGACGTTGTTGGCGGCGTCGCCTTCGTAGTATTCCGCCAGCCCCAGCGCGGCGAGTTCCTTGCGCTTGTCTTCGGGGAAGGACAGGAGGACCTCGCGCACGGCCATGTAGTCGAGCGTCAGGGGAATGCCCAGCCGCTCAAGGTCCGCCGTCACGTCGCGGCCGGGGTAGTCGTATTGCTTGGAGGGCGGGTTGGCCTCGTCATAGCCGTCCTCGACCACGGCGATGCGGTCGATGGTGACCTGGACCGGCTGGCCGTCGACGGTGGCGGTGAAGCCCACCAGATCTTCCTGCGTCAGGTCCTCGGGCAGGTTCATCATGGATTCGTAGCCTGACCAGACGCCGACGGGGGGAAGGGGGAAGATGACCTCTCCGGTCACGTCCTGGTCGGTCAGGTTGCGGAAGGTGTAGTCGACGGCGACCGTGTCGATGCTGAGGAAGAGCCGCTCCTCCTCCATCGCGACGGCCTCGGTCTGGTCGAAGGTGAGGCCGGTGGCGGAGAGGCCGCCGAAGCCGTCGTTGGCAAGCGCCGGGGTGGCGAGAAGGAGGGCGGGGAGAAGGCACAGGCGCATCGGAACCTCCGGTTGCAGTCGGGCGCATCTGACGCGTTGCGCGGGATTCCTGCAAGGGGCCTTGCGGTGGGTGTGGGCGCTTGTCACAAGGCGGGGGTCCCGCAAAGGTTTGCCCATGCGCATCGGCATTGCCGCCCTGATCCTGGCCTATGTGCTCAGCCAGTTCTACCGCGCCTTCCTTGCCGTGCTTTCGCCGGTGCTGAAGGCGGAGCTTGGGGTGTCGGCGGCGGACCTCGCCTCGGCCTCGGGATGGTGGTTCCTGGCCTTTGCGGCGATGCAGGTGCCGATCGGCTGGGCGCTGGACCGCATCGGTCCCCGGTTGACGGCGGGGGTCTTGATGGCGGTCGGGGCTGGCGGGGCGCTGCTCTTCGCGCTGGCGACGGGGGCGGGTCAGATCAAGCTGGCCATGGCGCTGATTGGCGTGGGCTGCGCGCCGGTGCTGATGGCGAGCTACTTCATCTTCGCGCGGCAGTTTTCGCCCGCCGTCTTCGGGACGCTGGCTGGGATCACCATTGGCGTGGGGTCTTTGGGCAACGTAGCGTCCTCGCTGCCCTTGGCGTCGGCGGTGGAGGCCTTTGGCTGGCGCGAGACGGTAAT
>JBJTSJ010000157.1:0-7149 GCA_046076605.1 Tabrizicola sp. | reverse complement strand
GCCGCCCCACCACGTCCTCCGCCAGCCCGAGATCGGCGCGGTGATGGTGCGCGGCCGTGTCGGCGGCACGGGGGCGGCCTTCAACCTGGGCGAGATGACGGTCACCCGCGCCTCGGTCCGGCTCGAGACGGGCGAGGTCGGCCATGCCTGGGTGCAGGGCCGCGACAAGGCCCATGCGTTGCGGGCGGCAGCGGTGGATGCGCTGATGCAGACCGAACGCGCCGAAAGCCTTGCCGAAAAGGTCCTCCACCCCCTGCAAGCCGAGGCCGACACCGCCCGCGCCACCCGCGCCGCCAAGGCCGCCGCCACCAAGGTCGATTTCTTCACCATGGTCCGGGGAGAGGACAAATGATCGCCCTCCAGCAGAACGACGCCCTCGAAGGCGGCTTCACCGAAGCCCCGATCCAGTCCGCCCGCGCCTTCCGCGAGATCCTCGAGTCGATGGCCCGCCCCGGCACGATCCGCCGCGTCCAGGGTGCCCGCCCGCCGGAGCCGCTCTCCATCGCAGCCGGGACCGCGCTCCTCGTCCTGACCGACCCGACGACCCGCCTGCACCTCGCCGGTCGCGCCGATTGCCAGGCGGTGCGCGACTGGGTCGCCTTCCACATCGGCACCCCCCTGACCGGGGCTGAAGACGCGGACTTCGCCGTCGGCACCTGGGACGCCCTCCGGCCCGTCACCCGTTTCAAGATCGGCCAGCCGGATTACCCCGACCGCTCCGCTACCCTGATCGTCGAATGCGACCGACTGGTGAACCATGGCCCCGCCCTGACCGGCCCGGGGATCGAGACGGCGACCTGGCTCAACCTGCCCGAAACCGCCGCCTTCCGCGCCAACCGGGCGCTGTTCCCCTTGGGCTTCGACACGCTTTTCACCGCCGGCGACCGCATCGCCGGTCTTCCCCGTTCCACCCGCGTGGAGGCGATCTGATGTATGTGGCCGTCAAAGGTGGCGAACGCGCCATCGACAATGCGCACCAGTGGCTGGCCGAGGAGCGTCGGGGTGACCCCACGGTCCCCGAACTGACCATCCCGCAAATCCGCGAACAGATGGCGCTGGCCGTCAATCGCGTGATGGCCGAAGGCTCGCTATATGACCCCGACCTTGCGGCCCTGGCCATCAAGCAGGCCCGCGGCGACCTGATCGAGGCGGTCTTCCTGATCCGCGCCTACCGGACCACCCTGCCGCGCCTTGCCGGGTCCCGCCCGGTGGATACCGGCGCGATGGCGGTGGACCGGCGGATCTCTGCGACCTTCAAGGACCTCCCCGGCGGCCAGGTGCTCGGACCGACCTTTGACTACACCCACCGCCTTCTCGACTTCACCCTGATGGCCGAAGGCGAAGCCCCAGTACCCCCGACCACGTCCCATACGGCTGAACCTGCGACCCGCGTCCCTCATGTCACCAGCTTCCTCAACCGCGACGGCCTGATCGAAACCGCCGAGGCCAGCGACCAGACGCCCCCGACCTGACCCGCGAACCGATGGAGCTTCCCGCCGACCGCACACTTCGCCTCCAGGCCCTCGCCCGCGGCGACGAAGGCTTCGTCCTCTCGATGGCCTACTCCACGCAGCGCGGCTATGGCCGGACCCACGCCTTCGTGGGCGAGCTTCGTATCGGCACCGTGGCCGTCGAGGTCGACATCCCGGAACTCGGCTTCGCGGTCGAGATTGGCGAGATCGAGCTGACCGAATGCGAGACGGTGAACCAGTTCAAGGGATCGAAGACCGAACCCCCGCAATTCACGCGCGGCTACGGCCTTGTCATGGGCCAGTCCGAACGCAAGGCCATCGCCATGTCGCTCGTCGACCGCGCGCTGCGCTGGCAAGAGCTGGGCGAAGACTTCACCGGCGCCCCGGCGCAGGATGAGGAATTCGTCCTGATGCACTGCGACAACATCCAGGCCACGGGCTTCCTCGAACACATCAAGCTGCCGCACTACGTCGATTTCCAGGCGGAACTGGAATTGGTCCGCAAGCTGCGCGCCGAAGCGACGGCAATGCAGGAGGCCGCAGAATGACGGATCAAGCCTACAACTTCGCCTACCTCGACGAACAGACCAAGCGGATGATCCGTCGCGCCATCCTGAAGGGCATCGCCGTCCCCGGCTACCAGGTCCCCTTCGCCAGCCGCGAGATGCCGATGCCCTATGGCTGGGGCACGGGCGGGGTGCAGGTGACGGCGGCCTGCCTGGTGCCCGAGGACCGGCTCAAGGTCATCGACCAGGGCGCGGATGACACGACGAACGCGGTCTCGATCCGCCGCTTCTTCCAGCGCACCGCCGGTGTGGCCGTGACCGAGGCCACCCCCGAGGCCACGGTCATCCAGACCCGCCACCGCATCCCGGAAACGCCCCTGCGGGAGGGCCAGATCCTTGTCTACCAGGTCCCGATCCCCGAACCCCTGCGCTTCCTCGAACCGCGCGAGACCGAGACGCGCAAGATGCACGAGCTGGAGGAATACGGCCTGATGCATGTGAAGCTGTACGAGGACATCGCCCGCCACGGCCAGATCGCGACCTCTTACGCCTATCCGGTCAAGGTCGAGGGGCGCTATGTGATGGACCCCTCACCCATCCCCAAGTTCGACAACCCGAAACTGTCCGGCAACCCGGCGATCCAGCTGTTTGGTGCGGGGCGCGAACAGCGCATCTACGCCCTGCCGCCCTGGACCGACGCCGTCAGCCTCGATTTCGACGATCACCCGTTCGAGACCTCGAAAGCCCCCCACGACTGCGACCTCTGCGGGGCCAAGGACAGCTACCTGGACGAGGTGATCACCGACGATGCGGGCGGGCGGATGTTCGTCTGCTCTGACACCGATTTCTGCGCCGGACGGCGGGCGAAAGGTCACGCGGGACGGCTTGGCGGGGACCAAAAGTCTTCGAAGACTTTTGCAAATTCCTTCGAAGGAATTTGGCCCGGGGCGGAGGTCCAGCAATGACCATTCAGACCGCAATCACGGCCACGCCGCTCCTCAGCGTCGAAGGCCTGACCAAACGCTACGGCCCCCGCATCGGCTGCACGGATGTCAGCTTCGACCTTTACCCCGGCGAGGTCCTGGGGATCGTCGGTGAAAGCGGTTCGGGCAAGTCGACGCTCCTCTCTTGCCTTGCCGGCCATCAGCGGCCGGACCTTGGCAGGATCGCCTACGACGGTCGTGACGTGCTGGGCATGTCAGAAACCGACCGCCGCCGCCTTGGCCGGACCGACTTGGCCTATGTCCACCAGAACCCGCGCGACGGGTTGCGGATGGGCGTCAGCGCAGGCGGCAACGTGGGCGAACGGCTGATGGCGGTGGGTGCGCGGCACTATGGCCAGATCCGCGGCAAGGCGGTGGATTGGCTGGGCCGGGTGGAGATCGCGGCGGACCGGGTCGATGACCGCCCCTCGGCCTTTTCGGGCGGGATGCAGCAGCGCCTGCAGATCGCGCGGAACCTCGTCACTGGCCCACGCCTGGTGTTCATGGACGAACCGACGGGCGGCCTTGATGTCAGCGTCCAGGCCCGCCTCCTCGACCTTCTGCGAGGTCTCGTCCGCGACCTTGGCCTGTCGGTCATCATCGTGACCCACGACCTCGCCGTCGTCCGCCTCCTCGCCCATCGCCTGATGGTGATGAAATCGGGACGCATCGCGGAACAGGGACTGACCGACCAGGTCCTCGACGACCCGCAGCACGCCTATACGCAACTTCTCGTCTCGTCCGTCCTGCAGGTGTAACCCCATGATCCGCATCGAGAACCTGTCGAAGTCCTTCACGCTCCACAACCAGGGCGGCACGGTGATCCCGGTCATGGGCGGGGCGTCGCTGACCGTCAGCCCCGGCGAATGCGTGGGCCTCACGGGCCAGTCGGGCGCGGGGAAATCCACCCTGATGCGCATGGTCTATGGCAACTACCTGACCGCTGGCGGCAGCCTCATGGTCGGCGACATCGACGTCGCCACCGCCGAGCCGCGCGAGATCATCGCCCTTCGCCGCCACACCCTCGGCTATGTCAGCCAGTTTCTCCGCGTCGTCCCCCGCGTCCCTACGCTGGACGTGGTGACGGAACCGCTCCTCGCCCTCGGCACGCCAGCCGATCAGGCCCGCGACCGGGCGGCGCACCTCCTTTACCGCCTCAACATCCCCGAACGGCTATGGACCCTCTCGCCCACCACCTTCTCGGGCGGCGAGCAGCAGCGGGTCAACATCGCCCGCGGCTTTGCCCATGCCTACCCCGCCCTCCTTCTGGACGAACCCACCGCCAGCCTTGACGCGGCGAACCGCGAGGTCGTCCTGACGCTCATCGAGGAAGCCAAGGCGCGCGGTGCAGCGATCCTTGGCATCTTCCACGACGAAGGCGCGCGGGCGCGGGTCTGCGACCGGCTGGTGGACGTGACCGGCTTCACCCCAAGGCTTGCCGCATGATCACCGCGATCGTCGGACCCTCGGGCGCGGGCAAGGACACGCTGATCGCGGGCGCCCTCGCCCTGCGGCCCGACCTGCACCTCGTCCGCCGGGTCATCACCCGCCCGACCGAAGCCGGGGGCGAGGATTTCGAAGGCGTCACCCCCGATGACTTCGCCCAGCGCCAGGCACGCGGAGACTTTGTGCTTACATGGGAGGCACACGGCCTCTCCTACGGCATCCCGACGTCCGAAGTCTCCGGCCCACAGGACGTGATCTTCAACGGCAGCCGCGCCGCCCTGCCCCTGGCCGCAAAGGTCTTCCCCAAGCTGCGCGTGATCCTCGTCACCGCGCCCGACATCATCCTGGCCGCCCGCCTCGCCGCGCGGGGCCGCGAAACCGCCCAGGACATCCGGCAACGCCTGTCGCGGGCGGCTTTCGAGATGCCGGAAGGGATCGAGTTCCAGACCGTCATCAACGACGCAAGCCTGCAGATAGGCACCCAGCGCCTTCTGGCGGCGCTTCAGCCGGTCAGGGCGTAGCGGTGCAGCAGGTGAAAACGACCCGAACTGTCCTCGCCGAACAGGCACAGGTCCTCGATCGCGAAAGGGCGCGGCAGGACCGGGGCAAAGTACCCCTCCAGCGCCGTGCGGACAGGTTCGGGATCTTCCAGCCGGTCAGTCAATGTCAGGTGAAAGCGGAACTCTTCCATCACATGCGGATAGCCCCAGCGGTCCAAAAGGTCGCGCTGCCTGGACGACAGGCGGTCGGGGCGGCGGCGGGCGACTTCGGCCTCGGTCAGGGACGCACGCAAGGCATTCGTGCCCTCGACCACCGCAGCGCCAAGGTCCAACAGCGCGGCTTCGCAGCCCAACGGCGTCAGGGCGACGAAGCCGTCCAGCACCTCGATCCTCAGGCCTTCGCAGGTAACCGGCGACAGTCGCGCGGCAAGATCGCCGACCGCAGTGCGGATCAGGTCCTCATCCACCCCATCCGCCGGACGAAACGGCGCGCGGATCGTGCCGTGAAAGCCGTAGCGGCGCGGTTCCGCGGTGATCTCGCGCGGGTCGCCGATGCCGGAAAGCACCGGCTGCGGCAGGTCCTGAAGGTTGCCGGGCTCTCGGCCCAGCCATTCGTTGGCGCGGAAGGCAAAGGCCCCCTCGCGGGGCGCGTAATAGACGGCGTAGCGTTTCATCTGGTCCATGCGCGGCGGGGTAGCCCGGTTTTGTCACACGCGCGTGACGGTCGGATGTCACCAGAGGCCAGCCTGAAATCGACCGCAAGACCCAAGAGGACAACATGACCCGCGAGACCATCCTTGCCAACGCCACCCTGGTTCTGCCAAGGGAAACCCTGCGCGGGCAGCTGCGGATCGTGGATGGCCGAATTGCCGATGTCGCCGAAGGGTCCGCCGTGCCGCCCGGGGCCGAGGACTGCAATGGCGACCTGGTCATGCCGGGGCTGATCGAGCTGCACACCGACAACCTGGAACGCCATATAGAGCCGCGCCCCAAGGTCGACTGGCCGCATGCCGCCGCCATCATCGCGCATGACGCGGAACTGGCCAGCGTTGGCATCACCACGGTTTTCGATGCGCTGCGGGTAGGCTCGGTCGTCTCGAACGCCAAGGCCAACTACGGCGAATATGCGCGCGTCCTGGCAGACGAGATCCTCGGCCTGCGGGCCGAAGGCGCGCTGAAAATCAGCCACTTCCTGCACCTGCGCGCCGAAGTCTGTTCCGAAACCCTGGTCGAGGAGCTGGACAAGTTCGGCCCGGAAGACCGGATCGGCATCGTCAGCCTGATGGACCACACCCCCGGTGCGCGGCAATTCCGCGACCTGTCAAAGCTGAAGGACTACTACATCGGCAAGCACGGCATTTCCGACGCCGACTGGGAAACCCATGTCGCCCACCAGCGCGGCCTGAAGGGTCGGTTCGGCGCTCTGCACGAGGCTGCCGCCGTTGCCGCCGCCCGCCGCTATGGCGCGGTCTTGGCCAGCCACGACGACACCGAGACAAGCCATGTCGTCCGTTCGGCTGAACATGGCGCGCAGTTCGCCGAGTTCCCGACCACGGTCGAAGCGGCACAGGCCTGCCAACACCACGGCATCAAGGTGATGATGGGCGCGCCAAACCTGATCCGGGGCGGCAGCCATTCCGGCAACGTCGCCGCCCGTGACCTGGCCGAGGCCGACCTCCTGGACATCGTGTCATCCGACTACGTCCCGTCGTCCCTTCTGTCGGCGGCGCTGATGCTGGGGGATCTGTGGGGTGACCTCCCGCGCGGGGTTGCCACCGTTACCAGCGCAGCAGCCGAAGCCGTTGGGCTTTCAGACAGGGGAAGGATCGGGCTGGAGGCGCGGGCAGACCTGGTCAGGGTTGCACGGATCGGGACAGCGGGAGCCCTGCGGGGCGTATGGGTCCAGGGGCAAAGGGTGGCCTAGGACGGTGATTCAAGAACTTGCCCCTTGGCAAGCCTTGCCGGCCCAATGTCCTCTTGCCGCTTCTTGCGTCTCTTTGGTCGCTCTCGGACCCTATGGACTTGCCCGACTTTGGTGGAGAGCGTCTAGCTCACTTCCCGGACCTTTCGCTCGAAGGCGATTGGGCTCTGGAAGCCGAGCGATGAATGCCGCCTGACGGGGTTATAGAACCCGTCGACGTATCTGGCGACGGCGTTTTCGGTCTGCTGGCGGGATTGCCATGCAACCGGCCAGATCAGCTCCGACTTGATTGTTTTGAAGAACGTTTCCACGATCGCGTTG
>JBJTSJ010000156.1:0-12187 GCA_046076605.1 Tabrizicola sp. | reverse complement strand
CGACGTCGGCCGCCTGACCTACACGCAACTGCTGAACACCCGCGGCGGGATCGAATGCGACCTGACCGTCGCTCGGCTGGCCGAAGATCGCTTCTACATCGTCACCGGGACAGGCTTCCGCACCCATGACTTCGGCTGGATCGCCGACCACCTGCCCGGCCAGGGCGTCACCTTCCGGGACGTGACCGAAGACTGGGGCACCCTCTCGCTCATGGGCCCCCGCGCCCGGGACATCCTGGCCAAGGTCACGGAGGCCGATGTATCGAATGCCGCCCTGCCCTTCGGTTCCGCCCGCGAGATCACCATCGCCGGAACCCCGGTCCGTGCCCTGCGCGTGACCTATGTGGGCGAGCTTGGCTGGGAGCTTCACATCCCCATCTCGGCCCTTGGTCAAGTCTACGACGCCCTGATCACCGCCGACCCCCAGCTGAAACCCGTGGGCTACCGCGCGCTGGAATCCCTGCGACTGGAAAAAGGCTATCGCGCCTGGTCCTCGGACATCACGCCCAACGACACCCCGTTTGAGGCGGGCCTCGGCTGGGCAGTCAAGATGAAGTCGGGCCTGCCCTTCCTCGGCCGCCCCGCGCTTGAGGCGAAGGCGGGCCAACCCCTGACCAAGCGCCTGACCGGCTTTTCGGTCGATGCGCCCGATGCCGTCCTTGTCGGGCGCGAGACGATCCTGCGCGATGGCCAACCCGTCGGCTACCTCACCTCGGGCGGCTATGGCTACACAGTCGGGAAAAGCATCGGCTACGGCTATGTTCGGAACGAGGCCGGAGTGACCGACGACTGGCTGTCGGCAGGCCACTACGCGCTGGTGATCGCAGGCGAAGAGACACCCGCACAGCTGGTGCTGCACCCCCTTGTCGACCCCGAGGGCGCGCGGATCAGGGCCTAAACCCACGGCCGGTCCGGATGGGTCTGGGCAGCCGCGACGGACGGTGCGATGATACGGGCAACAACAGAGATCGGGATCGCGACATGGAAACGGACTTCACCCCTTGGGCATCGCTTGCAGGTGGCGCGCTCATCGGCCTTGCGGCAGTGCACTTGATGGCCCTGCATGGCCGCATCCTTGGTGCCACCGGGATCCTCAGCGGTCTCCTTCGGTTCAACGATCCATCCGACTGGACCTTGCGCGCGGCGCTCATCGTCGGGATGGCTGTCGGCCCTCTGGCCTTCCTCCTTCTCACCGGTGCGATGCCAGCCATCGACCTCCCCGTCTCAATGGTGGAGATCATCATCGGCGGCGTGATCGTCGGGATCGGCGTCAGCTACGGCGGCGGCTGTACCTCTGGCCATGGGGTCTGCGGCAATGCCCGGTTTTCGCGCCGGTCGATGGTGGCAACCGTGACCTTCATGGCCACGGCTTTCGCCACGGTCTTCGTCATCCGCCATGTCCTGGGGGCCTGAGATGCGCCTTTTCTCCGCCTTTGCCATCGGTCTGATCTTCGGCCTGGGGATTGCCCTCTCCGGGATGATCAACCCGGCGAAAGTCCTGAACTTCTTTGATCTCGCCGGAACCTGGGACCCGAGCCTCGCCTTCGTGATGGGCGGGGCACTTGCCGTGGCGATCCCCGGCTACCGGATCGTTCTGCGCCGGCCCGGACCAGCGCTCGATACCCGCTTCCAGCTTCCCGACAGCCGCGTCATCGACCGGCGCCTGGTGCTTGGCTCTGCCACGTTCGGTGTGGGCTGGGGGATCGCGGGCTTCTGCCCTGGCGGCGCGCTTCCTGCCCTTGGCACCGGCAGCCTCGATGTCTTCGTGTTCATCGCCGCGCTGATTGTCGGGCTTCTGATTGCCAGGGCACTCCAGCACCGTAATCTCAGCCGCAAACCTGCCTGACCATTGGAGGGCAAAATGACCATCAAGCCCGACCTTTCCGTCAAACCCGAAGTGACCGGATTCTTCGACCCGGCGACCAACACCATCAGCTATGTGGTGAAGGACCCGAACTCGAACGCCTGCGCCATTGTCGACAGCGTGATGGACATCGACTATGCCGCCGGGCGCATCACCTATGACCACGCCGACGAGATCATCGCCCATGTCCGCGCCCATGGACTGAAGGTGGAATGGCTGATCGAAACCCATGTCCACGCCGACCACCTGTCGGCCGCCCCCTATATCCAGCGACAGCTGGGCGGCAAGATCGGCATCGGGCGCAGCATAACCGTCGTGCAGGACACGTTCGGCAAGGTCTTCAACGAAGGGACCGAGTTCCAGCGCGACGGGTCGCAATTCGACCGGCTGTTCGAAGATGGCGACACCTACCGGATCGGCACGATGGACTGCCAGGCGATGCACACGCCCGGACACACCCCCGCCTGCATGACCCATTTGATGGGCGATGCCGCCTTTGTCGGTGATACCCTGTTCATGCCCGACGGCGGCTCGGCCCGCGCGGATTTTCCAGGCGGGGACGCGGGCCAGCTGTATGACAGCATCCAGAAGGTGCTTGCCCTACCGGACGAAACGCGTCTCTTCATGTGCCACGACTACGGACCAAACGGTCGCTACATCCGCTGGGAAACCACGGTTGGAGAGGAAAAGGCCCACAACATCCATGTGGGCCACGGCACCACGCGCGACGCCTTCATCGCAATGCGAACCGCCCGGGACAAGACGCTGGCCATGCCCAAGCTCATCATCCCGTCGCTTCAGGTGAACATGCGCGGGGGCGATTTGCCCCCGGCTGACGAAACCGGAAAACGGTTCCTCAAGGTGCCGATCAACGGGCTGTGATACAGTTCACCGCACCGCCGTGATGGTCGCACCGCCCGTCGTCGTGGTCGTGCTTTCCTTCTTGCAGGCGATGGCGCAAAGCAACACCAGGCCGACAACCACCGGAACGACCCATCCCGAACGCGGCGAATCCGCCACCATTTCCGGCTGGCCTTCCTCTTCAACCACGACCGGCCCGCCTGCAAAGCTCGGCACAGAGCCAAACGCCAGCGAAAACGCCAATACTGCCGATGCAAGTTTCTTCATTTGCGGTTCCTCATGTCCCTAGACGGCTCTTTCCGGCCGACGGTGAACAGTTATCCCAGGCAAAGGGCGCTGCAAGCCATGCGCGCGGACAGCCATATCAGTCGTCGCTCGGTCGTGCCAAAACTGCTACATACCGATGCAACTGGAGACCCTGGATCGGCATCAGGCTCCAGGTACCGCGCACAGCTGCCTATCGCCTGAAGACCAAGGCAGACAGCGCCGACGACGGGCGGCAAGTGCCCTTTCAGGGTCAAAAAAAACGGCAGCGCCAGAAGCGCCGCCGTTTTTCGTCAGGACCGCCGGTCTATTCGCCGTCAATAACGAGGCAGCTAAACCGAGCCGATGACTATTAGTCGTCGTCGCCGCAAGCGACGGCGCAGATCAGGACCAGGCCGACAACGACCGGAACGATCCAGCCCGAACGGGGCGAAGCGGCTTCGACGGCCGGCTCTTCAGCAACCACAACCGGACCACCAGCGAAAGCGGTCGAAGCGGTCATCGTGAGCGCCAGCAGCGGCGCAGCAAACTTTTTCATGACATGTCCTTTCTCTTGTCCGGGGCCTCCCGGGGAACGTTGCGACGCTAGGCAAGACACCGTGAAGGCACAACGGATTCGTCATTTCTGTTGCGAATGAGTCTTCGAGTTTGGCTTTCTTGCAACAGAACGCAGGCCAAAAAATGGAATCTGCGCGAAAAGCTTAGACTGCTGCCGCAAGGCCAAGCAATCTCGACTTCCTCCGCAAGACCTCAGCAGCCGCCCGGGCACTTCTCCGGCTCAGGTTCCGGTGTCGTCGCCGCCCCGCCCCCACCGCCGTCGCCGCCGGCAAGCAAGCCGACCAGAAGCAGGACGCCCAGCACCGGCAGGATACCTGCCGAATTAACCGTGTTCGCTTCGATCAGTTCGTCATTGCCTTCTTCGATGATCACCGGTCCACCGGCGTATGCGACCGAGCCGTGGAGTACCATTGCTGCAAGCGCAGCAGACTTCAGAAACTTTTGCATTGCGTCCTCTCCATGTCCCCTGGTTGCAGCTTGCCTGCCGCAATCTTGTGTTCAACCCTTAGTGCCGAAGAATGCCCGCGGCAATAAAGCCTGACTACCCGTGGCAGTTTTCCACAGGAATCTCGCTCATTTCACCAATAGGTTGTGGTTAGAAAATGGGACTGCTCCAGGCCCCAGCCCTGGCCAGACCACGATGTCGCCTTCAGAACATCCCTGGAACAACCTGATCGGGCGGACGGTGCCCATCGGCGAAGGTCTTGATATTGATGATGACCTTTTCGCCCATTTCCACCCGCCCCTCGATGGTCGCCGACCCCATATGCGGCAACAGGACCACGTTCGGCAGCTCCAGAAGCCGCGGGTTGATGTCGGTCCCATGCTCATAGACGTCCAGCCCGGCCCCAGCCAGCTCCCCGGCCCGCAGTGCCCGGGTCAAGGCGTTCTGGTCGATCACCTCCCCGCGCGAGGTGTTCACGACGACGGCCGAAGGCTTCATCAGCTTCAGCCGCCGCGCGTTCAAAAGGTGAAAGGTCGAAGGCGTGTGCGGGCAGTTCACGCTGACGATGTCCATCCGCGCCAGCATCTGGTCCAGGCTTTCCCAGTATGTCGCCTCATGCTCGGCCTCGACCTCGGGCCGCAGGCGCTTGCGGTTGTGGTAATGCACCTGCAACCCGAAGGCCCGCGCCCGCCGCGCCACCGCCTGCCCGATCCTTCCCATCCCCAGAATGCCCAGTCGCCGCCCGCCCAGCCGACCACCCAGGTTCGCCATCGGTGACCAGCCGGTCCATTGGCCGGACTGCATGACCTGCAACCCTTCGGGTATCCGCCGCGTCACCGCCAGCATCAGCGCCATCACCATGTCCGCCGTGTCCTCGGTCGTCACGCCGGGCGTGTTGGACACCAGGATCCCACGCTGCCGGGCCGTCGAGACGTCGATGTGGTCGAACCCCGCCCCGTAACTGGCGATCAGCTTCAGCTTCTCCCCCGCCTGCGCCAGAAGGCCTGCGTCGATCGTGTCTGTGATCGTCGGCACCAGCACATCCGCCCGCCGCATCGCTTCGGCCAGCTCCTCGCGGGTCATCGCCACATCCGGATCGCGCAATTCGACGTCGAACAGCTCTTTCATCCGCGTCTCGACCACCTCGGGCAACCGTCGCGTCACGACCACAGTCAGGTGGCTGGCAGGCATGCGTGATCTCCCAACTCTTCCAAGGTCCCAGGCACTTCCAAATCCGGCGTCCTTGGGGCAAGGTGCCGCCAAGCGGGGCGATACACAAGACCCAAGGCTGAGCGGCAACGGTGGCGGTGGCGCTGAGACGGCACCCGATGAGGCGACACGATGATGCGGATTGCGGGCGTTCTGGCACTTGTGGGTGCGCTGTGCGGCACGGCCCTGTCAGCGCAAGAAACCGACGTGCCAGCCCCCTCGGACAAGCCGCCGGAAAAGCAGTGCCAGCCCGATGTCGGCTGCGTGACGAACCTGCCCTTGCCCCGTTTCGTTTCGCTGAAGGGCAGCGAGGGCAACGCCCGGCGGGGGCCGGGCCTAACCCACCGGATTGATTGGGTCTTCACCCGCGCAGGAATGCCTTTGCGCATCACCGCCGAATACGAAAACTGGCGACGGGTCGAGGATTCCGAAGGTGCAGGCGGCTGGGTACACTATTCGCTTCTGTCGGGCGTTCGTACCGTGCTGGTCACGCTAGACATGGCCGAACTGCGCGACACCCCGGATCCCGAGGCGACTGTGGTTGCCCAGGCCGAACTGGGTGTTATCGGGCGGGTGCTGGAATGCAATCCCGACTGGTGCCGCGTGTCGATGGACGGTACGCGCGGCTGGATTCTCAAGACTGCGCTCTGGGGCGTGAAGTCCGATGAAGTCATCGAATAGCCCGCCCGAAGGCAAGGTCCAGCTGACGATCTCTGCAGGCATCGCCTCGGTGTTGGTCGCGGGCATCCTGGTCGCGCTGAAGCTTTGGGCCCTGGCCGAAACCGGGGCTCTGTCCATCGCCGCCTCGCTTGCCGACAGCGCGATGGACCTGATCATGTCGCTCGGCGCCGCTGCCGCCATCATCTATGCGGCCATGCCTGCCGATGAGGACCACGCCTTTGGCCACACCTCGGCGGAAGACCTGGCCGCGCTTGGCCAGTCCGCCTTCATCATGGTCTCGGCCGGGTTGATCGGCTGGGCCTCCATCCATCGCCTGGCCGCTGATACGCCCCCCGAACTCGCTTCGGAAGGCCGGGGCCTGATCGTCATGGCTTTGTCCATCGCCCTGACCCTTGGCCTCGTCTGGTGGCAAGGCCGCGTCGCCCGTTCGACCGGCAGCAAGGTCGTCGCCGCCGACCGCCTGCATTACCTCGGCGACCTCCTCCCCAGCCTTGGCGCGATTCTCGCGCTCTGGATCTCAATCCGCTTCGGCATCGGCTCGGTCGATGCCATCGTCGCCCTTCTGGCAGCAGGCGTCATGGCCATCGGCGCGCTTCGCATCGGCAAGGACGCCTGGGACGCCTTGATGGACCGGTCCGCCGATCCCGCGATCCTGAACGGCATCGCCGCCATCGCCCAGGATTGGCCCGGCGTGCGGGGTTTTCACGACCTCAAGACCCGCCGGGCCGGCAGCCGCGTCTTCGTCAATCTTCACATCGAACTGGACGGCGACCAGTCCCTGCGTGACGCCCACGCCATCGGAGCAAGCCTGCGCCGCGCCATTCTTGCAGCCTACCCGCAGGCAGATGTCATCATCCACAAGGACGTGCATGGCGACTAGGTCGGGGTTTCTCTCGCCATCCGGTTGACTCGGCGTTATAATTCAGTTCTTGTACGAGTGTATAAAAGGTGACCTTATGCAGCCCGCCCGCCGCCTGTACCGTCGCGAAAGTGAAGAGAACCGCCGTTCAGCGCTGATCGCCGCCACGCAAGAGCTGGTCGCCGAAGGGGGGCCCGAGGCAGCCACCGTCCGTGCGATCGCGGAACGCGCTGGGGTCACGCCTGGCCTCATCCGGCACTACTTCCAGTCCAAGGACGAACTCAACCGTGCTGCATACCGCGCACTGATGGACGGGATGACCGCCAAGGGGTCGGACGCCATCGAAGGCGTCGGGGCCCAGCCGGCCGAGCGACTGGCCGCCTTCATCGCCGCCTCGCTGCGTCCACCAGTGCTGGATGCCGGGGCCGTGGTGCTGTGGGCCGGCTACATGCACAAGGTCCGCAGCGACCCGGAACTCCTGGCCGTGCACGAATCGGGGTACCTGTCCTATCGCGACACCCTGCAACGGCTGATCGAGGCCCTGCCGCGCGAAACCGCTCCGGGTCAGACGCGGCGTGAGGCAATTGCCTGCAACGCACTGATCGACGGGCTCTGGGTTGAAGGGTCGCTGTTGCCAAACACCTTCGCCCCAGGCGAGGTGGTATCGATCGGCCTCGGATCGATCGGCGCGATCCTCGGGGTTGATTTGCTTGCACATACTGGCTTGCTGCCGGACTTCGGAAGGACCAAAGCATGAGATACGCCTCTGTCACCGACCGGCTGGCTGGACTGGGTGGCGCCAAATGGGCGCTGCACGCCCGCGCCCGCGCCATGAAGGCGGCAGGGGACGAGATCATCGAGCTGACGATTGGCGAACCGGACGTGCCGACGCCGCCCCGCTTCATCGAAGCCGCGGCCCGCTCGATGTCGTCGGGCCGCACCGGCTATTCCAACGGCCGGGGCGAACCCGGGGTCGTCGCGGCGCTCGCTGCCCGCTATTCCGCCCGCCGCGGGCGCGAGATCACCCGCGACCAGATCATGTGCCTGCCGGGCACCCAGACCGTCCTCTACGGCGTCCTCCGCGCCCTGGTCGAAGCCGGGGATGAGGTGCTTATCGGCGATCCGATGTATGCCACCTACGAAGGCCTGATCACCCAGACCGGCGCCACCGCCGTGCCCGTGCCGCTCAAACCGGAACACGGCTTCCGCATGCAGGTCGCCGACGTCGCCGCCCGCATCACGCCCCGGTCCCGCGTCCTGTTCCTGAACACCCCCCACAACCCCACCGGCGCCGTCCTGCGGGCCGAGGACATCCGCGCCCTGGGCGCCCTCGCCAAGCAGCATGACCTCTGGATCCTTTCGGACGAAGTCTATGAGGACATGGTCTTCTTCAACGTCCCCTTCGCCTCGCCGCTCGACTTCCCCGAGCTTGCCGAACGCACCATTGTCGCCTCCTCGATCTCCAAGTCCCACGCCGCCCCCGGCTTCCGCTCGGGCTGGTGCGTCGGCCCGGCCGAGTTCTGCGCGCGGATGCTGCCCCTTTCAGAAACCATGCTTTTCGGCTCGCAACCCTTCATCGCCGACCTCACCGCGCTTGCAGTTTCCGAACCTTCGCCCGTGGCTGAAGGCATGGTCGACCGCTTCTCGCGCCGCGCTGCGATCATCGCCCGGACGCTGGACGGTGTCGGCGGCCTGCGCGTCCACCGGCCCGAAGCCGGGATGTTCACCCTTGTCGACGTCCGCGCCACCGGGCTATCGGGCGAGGCCTTCGCCTCTGGCCTTCTCGACAGCCAGAAGGTCGCGGTCATGCCCGGCGAGAGCTTCGGGGCCGGGTTGCAAGGCTGGCTGCGCCTGTCATTGACCCAACCCGATGACCGTACCACTCTGGCGGCCACGCGCATCGCCGCCCATGCGGCAAGCATTCTGGGGAACGCAGCATGACCACCGTCGGCATCCGCCTGGTCGAGGGCCTGATCGCCCGCGGCATCGACACAGTGTTCGGCATTCCGGGCGTCCACACGATCGAGCTTTATCGCGGCCTCGCCGCCGCCGGGGACAAGATCCGCCATGTCACCGCACGCCACGAACAGGGCGCGGGCTTCATGGCCGACGGCTACGCCCGGATCGCCGGCAAACCCGCCGCCGCCTTCGTCATCACTGGCCCCGGCCTGACCAACACGCTGACCGCAATGGCCCAGGCCAAGGCCGACAGCGTCCCCATGCTCGTCATCTCGGGCCTTGGCCGCAGCGACACGCTGGGCAAGGGGCTTGGCCGCCTGCACGAACTCCCCGACCAGGGCGCGATGGTGGCCGCGCTTTGCCACAGCGAAACCGTGACCGACCCCAAGAAGCTGGGCGAAGTCCTGGACCGGGCCTTCGCCGCAATGACCGCCGGTCGCCCCGGCCCCGCGCATATCCAGATCTCCACCAACATGATGGCCCAGCCCTGCCCCGAACTGCCGCCCCCGGTGGTCTCCGGCAGCGCCGTGCCCCTGCCGCTTGGGCGTCTGCGCGGCATTGCCACGACACTGAACGAAGCCGAGAAGATCGTCATCCTCGCCGGCGGTGGCACCCGTGGGGCCGAGACGCAGCTGCAGAAACTGGCCGAATCCATCGACGCGCCCGTGGTCCAGACCGTCAACGCCCGCGGCGCGATGTTCGGCCACCGCCTTGTCGTTCCCGCCTCGCCCAGCCTCGCCTCGGTCCGGAAGCTGATCAGTGAGGCCGACCAGATCCTCGCCATCGGCACCGAACTTGGCCCCACCGACTATGATATGTACGTCAACGGCCGCGTGCCCGACCTGTCGAACATGATCCGCATCGACATCTGCGCCGACCAGTTGGCCCGCCACAAGGCGAAGATGCCGATCAAGGCCGATGCCGGGGCAATGATGGCCGCACTGATGCCGATGACGATCCGCGCCAACCGCGAAGGCTACGAACGCGCCGAAGCCACCCGCCAGGCCGCCCGCGCCGAACTGGCCACCCTGTCCGAACTGATGCCCGCCCAGCTCGACATGGTCGAGGCGATCCGCGACACGCTCCAGCACGCCATCATTGTCGGTGACAGCACCCAGCCGGTCTATGCGGCGAACCTCTACTACGACCACGACCGCCCCGGCGGCTGGTTTAACGCCGCCACCGGCTACGGCGCGCTCGGCTATGCCCCCGGTGCCGCCGTCGGTGCCGCCCTCGCCGCCCCCGGCGTCCCCGTGGTCTGCCTGATCGGCGACGGCGGCTTGCAGTTTTCTCCGGGAGAGCTGCGTACCGCGCTGGACGAAAAGCTGCCGTTCACCTTCATCGTCTGGAACAACTCCGGCTTCCGCGAAATCGCCGATGCGATGCGTCAGGGCAAGGTCGACCCGATCCTCGGCTGCGACCCCTCGCCCCTGGACATGGAGCATTTCGCCATGGCCTGCGACCTGCCCTTCGCCCGTGTCTCGCAAGACCCCTACGAGCTGGCCGAAATCCTCGACACCCCGCAGGACGGCCCCCGGTTCCTTGAGGTTCAGGCCCGCTGACGCCGCAGGATCGGGGCCAGGACGAAGACCATCGCCACCAGGCAGGCCGCCCAGATGAAGGCAAAGCGCAGCCCGAAGGTCCCTGCGATCACGCCCAGAAGCGGCGGCCCGACGAAATAGCCGAAATATCCCAGCAGTGTCGCCCGGGCCACTGCGCGGGCGCGCGCCGCATCGTCGCTCATCTGCCCCACCAGCGAAAACGCCGTCGGCGCCAGGACCGAGGCGCCGATCCCCATCACGAAGAACCCGGCATAGGCCACCCAGGGCGCCCAGGCCTGCGACACGACCAGCGCCCCCACCGCCGCGATCACCGCGCCCACCCGCAGGATGGTGAAGGGCTCCACTCGCCCCGCCAGCGTCTGCCCGCCCAGTCGCGCAAAGCCCATGGTCAGCGCCAGCATCGCCGGCCCCAGCGCCCCCTGTTCCGGGCTGCCGCCCAGCGTCTTCTCGATATGCAGCGCCGACCAGTATTCCGCCGCGTTCTCGGTCATGAAGGCGATCAGCACGATCCCGCCCCCAATCACCGGCACCCAGCCCAAGGCCCCGGCCGAGCCGTCCTTGGGCTTCCGCAACCCCTCGATCCGCCCGTCCCGCTCCAGCGCCAGCGCGGCAAAGCCGAGGCCCAGCACGGCCATCGTCCCCATCACCCAATCCGGCCCCCAGCCCGCGCCCCGCATCATCCCGGTCAGCACCGCGCCCCCGGCATAGCCGAAGGAATAGGCCGCATGGGTCAGGTTCATCAGATGTAACCCGCGGCTCGTCTCCATCGCCGCGACCCGCGCGTTCATCAGCACATCGGTCAGCCCCGTCGCCGCCCCTGCACAGGCCATCGCCAGCGGAAACAGCCACCAGACCGATGCCTGCCCCGGCAGCGCAAAGGCCAGCGCCATCAGCGCCACCGCCACCGGCAGCGCCGCCCGCCCCAGCGCCGCCCCTAAGGCCGGAGCCACCAGCATCGCGCTGATCGCGGCCAGGGGCGTGCAAAAGACCAGCAGCCCCAGCTCCCGCTCGTCTACCCCCAGCATCGCCTTCAGGTCCGGCATCACCGCCGCGAAGGTCCCCCAAAGGACGCCCATCGCCGCAAAGGCCGCAATCGCGGGCCGCGCGTAGGCCAGGTTCGAAAGGGAGATCATGCGTCACGCTCCGGTGCCAAGCTCGACAGCTAGCCCGCCCCACTGCCCCCGGCCAGTCCGCCCGCGACTCCCCGCCCTGCCGAAAGCGACATGCCGAACATGCCCCTTCCCTTCCCGCCGATTCGTCGCTATAGCCCCCCGGTCGCGCCATGCACCCTTGGAGGATGGCGGACTTATATGGAGAGAACCTATGGCACGCGAGATCGTCGATCTTAACGCCGAGGTACGGACGGGGACAGGCAAGGGGGCCGCCCGTCAAGCCCGTCGTGAGGGCACCGTACCTGGCATCATCTACGGCGACGGGGCAACCCCTCAGCCGATCAAGATGAACTACAACTACCTCCTGACCAAGCTGCGGCAGGGCCGTTTCCTGCAGACGCTGTTCAACCTGAAAGTCGAAGGCCAGCCCGACGTCCACGTCGTCTGCCGCGGCGTTCAGCGCGATGTGGTCAAGGACCTGCCGACGCATGTCGACTTCATGCGCATCCACGATGACAGCCGGATCGAGCTGTTCATCCATGTCGAGTTCGTGAACCACGAAGCAAGCCCCGGCCTCAAGCGCGGTGGCACCCTGACTGTGGTTCGTCACGAAGTCGAACTTGAAGTCACCGCGGGCGACATCCCGGATCACATCACGGTCGACCTGACCGGCAAGAAGATCGGCGACGTCATCCACATCAACGACATCGAGCTTCCCGCCGGCGCCAAGCCGACCATCGCGCGGAACTTCGTGATCGCCAACATCGCGGCCCCGTCGGGCCTGGTGTCGGAAGAGAACGCCGAAGCTTCGGC
>JBJTSJ010000155.1:0-5282 GCA_046076605.1 Tabrizicola sp. | reverse complement strand
CTTGCGCGCAAAGTCGGCGGAGACCTCGTCCCAGATCACGCCCACCACCGCCTCGGCCAGGTCGGCATATTGCTTGCCCGCCTCGAACCCGTCGATCAGCCCGCGCAAATGGTGGACGCCCACCCGGAAATGACATTCCTTCATCCAGCGCCGCGCCATGTCCAGCCGCGCCTCGTAATCCGAAGCCAGTCCCAACCGCGCCGACAGGTCGGCCCGCAGGCCCGCCATCCCCGGCCAGTCGCCCCAGAAACTGCCGCCGATCACCCCGTCCAGCACGCTTGCGTTGCGCGACAAGTACCGGGCGAGGCCCGGCGCCGATCCGGCGATGTCGATGATCAGCTCGATCAGCGTCGGGTTCGCCTCGAACAGCGAGAGAATCTGCACCCCCGCCGGAAGCCCCGCGAGGAACCCGTCCAGCGCCACCAGCGCCTCGTCCGGGTTCGCCGCCCGCGAGAGTTCCCGCAGCAATCTGGGCCGCAAGCGCCGGAAGATCGCCTGCGCCCGTTCCGACCGCAGTGCCGGATAGCTTTCCCAAGCCTTGGTGATCTCCCGCGCCGCCTCTGACAGCTCCGGCCCCGCCTCCGCTTCACCGGGTGAGAAGAACCCTTCGGTCAGCCGGTCGGTGCGCGCCAGCCGGTCGAGAAGGTCGCGGCGGAACGTGGCCTCATCCTGCCCGCAGAAGGTCGCGATCCGCGCCACGCCTTCGGGCGTCGTCGGCATCGAATGGGTCTGCGCGTCGTTGACCATCTGCAGCCGATGCTCGACCTCGCGGTGCGCGCGGTAAAGGTCGGTCAGCTCCCCGGCGACCTCGGGCGGGACCCAGCCCTTGGCCGCCAGCGCCGCCAGCCCCCCGACCGTCGTCCGGTCGCGCAGGGACGGGTCACGCCCCCCGGCGATCAGCTGGCGGGTCTGGGTGAAGAACTCGATCTCACGGATGCCGCCCGCACCGAGTTTCATGTTGTGGCCTTCCACCGTGATCGGCCCGTGCAGGCCCCGGTGGTCCCGGATGCGCAACCGCATGTCATGGGCATCCTGGATCGCCACGAAGTCCAGGTGCTTGCGCCAGACGAAGGGGGTCAGCGTCTTCAGGAACCGCTCCCCCGCCGCCAGATCGCCCCCACAGGGCCGCGCCTTGATATAGGCCGCGCGTTCCCAGGTCCGCCCTTCGGCCTCGTAATAGGCCTCCGCCGCCGCCATCGACAGGCAGACCGGCGTGACACTGGCATCGGGCCGCAGCCGCAGGTCCGACCGGAAGACGTAGCCGTCGGTCGCATCCGACAGGATCGCCGTCATCCGCCGCGTGACCTTGATGAAGGACGCCCGCGCCTCCTGCTCCTCGCCCGGATAGCGGGTCTCGTCAAACAGGCAAATGAGGTCGATGTCCGAGGAATAGTTCAGCTCGCCCGCCCCCATCTTCCCCATCGCCAACGCCACCATTCCCCCCGCCACCGCCGCATCGTCAGGAGTAGCCCCCGGCAGCTTGCCGCGCCGAATCTCCTCGGCGACCAGCGTGGTCAGCGCCAGATGCACCGCCGTGTCCGCCAGCCGGGTCAGCGCGCCGGTCACCTGTTCCAGCGTCCAGACCCCGCCAGATCGCACAGCGCGGCCAAAAGCGCGACCCGCCGCTTCGCCTCCCTCAAAACCAACGGCAGAGCTTCCGCGCCCAGCCCGTCCGCCGCAGACAGTGCCTCCTCCAGCGCCGCCTCGGGCGCCTCAACCGCGCCACGCAACCAGTCCGCCTCGCGCAGCATCAGCCCGCGCAGATAGGGGCTGCACCCGGCGGTGGCGGACAGAAGATCCATCACCTGCGGCGGAAAACCATCCAGGTCGGCGCGCAGTCTGGCAGCGGCGTCAGGATCGTACGGGATGGGCAGGCGGGTCAGGCGGGCGGCAAGGGTCATGGAGCGACCTTGCGGCGGCAGGGCACAAGGGTCAACACCTGCCGGATTGACCGGGGCCCAGCCGCCCGGTTAGCTGCCCGGAAACCGGAGGCAATCATGTCAAAATCGCTGGCCCGCGTGACTGCCGCCCTGCAGGCCGCAGGGATCGCCTCGTCACCAGTCGAGGCCAAGGGCGAAATCCGCACTGCCGAGGCCGCCGCGGCCGATGCGGGCGTCCATGTCGACCAAATCGTCAAGTCGATCCTGTTCCAGGGCGCGGGCGGCGGGCTGTTCCTGTTCCTGACTGCCGGCGGCAACCGGGTAGACGCGGCGAAGGCCACGGCCCTTGCCGGCGAACCCCTCTCGCGCGCCGAGGTCGAGGTGGTTCGCCGCATCACCGGCTTTGCCATTGGCGGCGTTGCGCCGCTTGGGCATCTGACGCCCTCGCCCACCTTCCTCGACCCCCGGCTTCTGGAGTTTCCGCAGGTCTGGGCTGCCGCAGGTACACCGCGCCACATGTTCCAGATCACGCCGCAAGACCTCATTCGAGCCACAGGCGCAACCGTTGCCGACTTCACCTGATAGGCGGAAACAAGCCTAGTCCGCCCCTATGTGAAAAATCTTTACATACGCCCTTGCAGACGTGCCAGACTGGGGCCATCTTCCCCCATGTGAAAGACATTCACATCAATGGAGACCCGCCGATGAACACCACCAACTACACCGCCCAGCCTGGCGGGTTTCGCAGCGCCCTTCACCGCGGCGAAGACTGGCTTGACGCCAAGGGCAAATGGGCCTGGATCGCCGCGATGATCCTGGGATTCATCTTCTTCCGGCCCGTGGGCCTTGCCCTTCTGGCCTACATGATCTGGGGAAAGAAAATGTTCGCACGTTCCTGCGGCCACCGCCGCATGCATGGCCACGACCATGACCACCACTGGGGCCGCCACGCGATGCGCGCGGCCCAACCGACCGGCAACCGCGCCTTCGACAGCTACAAGGCGGAAACGCTGCGTCGCCTGGAAGAAGAGCAGGAGGCGTTCGAGACCTTCCTGCAGCGCCTGCGCACCTCGAAGGACAAGACCGAGTTCGACGCCTTCATGGAAGACCGCGCCCGCGCCAATGCGACCCAGGATGCGGCCGAAGCGCCCGCGAAGCCTGAAGGCGACGCCCGCCCGGGCGAGTACTGATCCGACCCGGCAAGGCCTAGGCCTGATGCAATTCCGCCCCATCCCGCAGACCGCGGGGTGGGGCATTTGCCTTCCCTGCACTGCCCCCTTGGCGGAACGCCCCTTGCTTGCTAGCATCGCGGGATTCCGGCCTTGCTGACTGTCTGATGCGCCACTCGCTTCCCTTGACGCCCCAGTTCTACGTGACGGCGCCACAGCCCTGCCCCTACCTTCCGGGGCGGATGGAGCGGAAGCTGTTCACCGCCCTTCAAGGCGAACATGCGCAAAAGCTGAACGACACCCTGTCGAAACAGGGCTTCCGTCGCAGCCAGAACGTCCTCTACCGCCCCTCCTGCGCCGAATGTTCGGCCTGCCTGTCTGCCCGCATCCGGGTTGCCGACTTTGAACCGACCCGCACCCAGAAGCGGGCGATGAAAAAGGTCAGCCACCTGCGCCGCAACGCGACCAGCCCTTGGGCGACCGAAGATCAGTTCGCGCTTTTCCGCCGCTATCTCGACCACCGGCACGCCGACGGCGGCATGGCCGACATGGATATCTTCGAATTCGCCGCGATGATCGAGGAAACCCCGATCAAGTCCCGCGTCATCGAATACACCCGCCCGCCGCAGGAAGGGGAGCGTGGCCGCCCGCTTGTCGCCGTCTGCCTGACCGACGTGTTGGATGACGGACTGTCGATGGTCTACAGCTTCTACGACCCCGACTACACCCATCTCAGCCTTGGCACGCATGTGATCCTCGACCACGTCGCCATCGCGCGTGAGGCCGGGCTGCCTTACGTCTACCTGGGCTACTGGGTCCCCGGCAGCCGCAAGATGGGCTACAAGGCGGGTTTCTCGGCGCTGGAGATCTACAAGGGCGGCGAATGGGTGCCCTTGGGCGACATCGACAGCCATTGCGCCGACCTGCACCCGCTTTCGGTCGACCCGATCGCCGAACAGGTCGCGCGGATCAGCCTGCCGGATACCCGCCTGTAGGTGCCCGCCCGCATTTCCGCCCTGGCCCTCGTCGTGCCCGACTATGACGCGGCCATCGCCTTCTATGTCGGCAAGCTCGGCTTCCGCCTGACCGAAGACATCGATCAGGGCCGCAAGCGCTGGGTCACGGTGGAACCCCCTGGCGGCGGCACGCGCCTCGTCCTCGCCCGGGCCGACGGGCCGGATCAGCAGGCCGCCATCGGCAACCAGGCCGGTGGGCGCGTGTTCCTGTTCCTGCAGACCGACGACTTCACCCGCGACCATACAGCGATGCTGGCCGCGGGAGTCAGTTTCGAGGAAGAACCCCGGCACGAACCTTACGGCAGCGTCGCCGTCTGGCGCGACCCGTTTGGCAACCGCTGGGACCTGATCGGCCCGTCTGCGGGCTGAACGCGGGACCGGTATTTTCAAGAGTTCCGGTCCGATTTCTTCAAAGAAATCGGCTACCCGCGCTGGGTCAGCGCGATGCCCGCCGCCATCACAGCCAACCCCAGAAGCCGCACCCCGCTGACCGGCCGCGCGGCAAGCCCCATCAGGCCCGTCGCATCGATCACCGCCGCGCTGACGAGTTGCCCCAACAGTACGAACAGGATCGCATTTGCCAGACCAAAGCGCGGGGCGACAAAGGTGATCGAGAGGATGTAGAAGGCCACGAGACACCCGCCCAGAAACAGGACCGGCGGCTGCCCCGGCGCCCGCGCCAGCGCTGCGCCCTGCCCCGTGACCAGCAGCACGGCCAAAGCCGTCCCGAAGGCCACCGCGAACAACACCACCCCCGCCGCCACCGGCGATCCGATCCGCGCCCCCAGGTTGGTGTTCAGCGCGGCGAGGATGGGAATCCCCACCCCCGCCGCGACCATCAGGGCGGCATGGCGCAACCCTTCACCCATGCGCCTTCACCTGCGCCCGGTACTCCTGCACAGGCAGCCCGCCGATCCCCCAATCCTCGAGCGCGACCTCGTCGATCACGACAAAGGTGGTGGCGGGGGACTTGTCCAGCACGCGGACCAGCAGGTCGGTCACCCCCGCGATCAGTTCGGCCTTTTGCGCGGGCGTCGCACCCTCGCGGGTGATCTTGATGTTGACGTAGGGCATCAGCCCATCTCCTTGTAATGGAACACTTTCGAGATCACCTGCCACCGCCCCTCCAGCTTGATCAGCGTCAGGAAATCGGTGAAGAACCGATCCCCGATCGCGCAATGCAGCATCGCGCGCGCGGTCACCGGCCCGGCAAACTC
>JBJTSJ010000154.1:0-4240 GCA_046076605.1 Tabrizicola sp. | reverse complement strand
GTAGAAGTCCATTACATTGGCCACATATAATGCTCATTGTCGTGCCGATACCATAGCGGACAGACATATGCGACTATGCGCGGGAGTGGGTATAAACGGTTTCCCGGTTCCCCCTGGACGATTGCTGTCGTGTCCGGTGTAGTCATCTGCGTCAAAACGTACTATTTGCAAAAGGGCAAATGCAGATCGGGCTGTCCTGCTGGTGAGAAAGAGGTCAAGATGCCGGGGCGGTCCCTTGGTGCCAGATCACGCCGCGTCTTCGGTCGGGGCGGCGACGGGGGGGCGCGCCTCGGGCGGGCAGTATTCGGCCAGCGCGCCCTCAATGGCGGTCTTGCGCAGCGGTTTCGTCAGATAGCGGTCAATGCCGGAGGCCAGGATCGCCTCGGCGTCGCCGTCCATCGCATGGGCGGTCAGTGCGACGATGGGGACCGCCGAGCCCATTGTGCGGATCGTGCGGGCGGCTTCCTTGCCGTCCATTTCAGGCATCGAGATGTCCATGAAGATCAGGTCGGGCTGGAAATCCTGGAACATCTCGACCGCGATGCGGCCGTTGTCGGCAAAGCGCAGGTCGATATCCATGTCGCGGACCATCTTCTGGAAGACGAGCTGGTTGGTCTTGTTGTCCTCGGCCGCGAGGACCCGCATCTGGCGCAGGTCGACCGGGGCGACTGGCGTGGCTTCGACGATGTCCTCGACCACGGGCGCGGTCAGCGATTGCAGATGGCGGTAGAGGTCCGAGCGGAGGATCGGTTTCTGCAGGATCGCGGCGAAGTCATTGGCCAGATTGCCGAGCCCGGTCGGGTTCGATGACAAAAGCATCACCGGCAAGGTGTGTCCCGCGACGCGGATGTGATCGAGGAGCTGGACCCCATCCATTTCCGGCATGGCGTGGTCGGTCAGCACCACGTCATAGGCCGGGTCCTGGGAAAGCTTTTCCAGGACCTCGGCACCGGAACGGCAGAGCGTCACCTCGATCCCGCAGGGCGCAAGCTGGCGTTCAAGGATCGTGCGGTTGATGAACTGATCGTCGACGGCGATGACACGCTTGACCGCCACCGGAACCTGGACCGGCCCGGCATCCTCGGCCACCGGCAGGGTGACGCGGAAGCCGAAGCTGGAGCCCTGGCCGAAATCGCTGTCGACCCAGACCGCGCCCCCCATGTGTTCAATCAGGCGCCGCGTGATGGCGAGGCCAAGCCCGGTGCCTTCGAACTTGCGGTTCCGCTCATCCTCGACCTGGTTGAATTCACCGAAGATGTGGTCGAGGTATTCGGGCGCGATGCCGATGCCGGTGTCTTCCACCGTGACATGCAGGGTCTGGTTGCCATCCGCATCGTCGACACCGACGACGCGGGTCAGGACGTGGCCCTTTTCGGTGAACTTCACCGCGTTGCCGATCAGGTTGGTCAGGACCTGCCGCAAACGTCCCGGGTCGCCGACGAAACGGGTGGGCAGGAACATGTCGAAGTCGATCATCAAATCGATGCCCTTTTCCCGCGCGCGGGGCTGGAGAAGCATCGTGACCTCGTGGATGGTGCGTTCGAAGTCGAAGGGTTCGGGGCGGAGCGTCAGACGTTCCGCCTCGATCTTCGAATAGTCGAGGATGTCATTGATGATGACCAGAAGCGCCTCGCCCGACGAGCGGATCGTCTCGGCAAACAGGCGCTGTTCTTCGGTGAGCGCGGTGTCGCAGAGCAGTTCCGCCATCCCGACGACGCCGTTCATCGGCGTGCGGATCTCGTGGGACATGTTTGCGAGGAAGGCCGACTTGGCGCGGTTCGCCGCCTCGGCCGCCTTGCGGGCAGCTTCGAGTTGCGCCTGCTGTTCGCGCATCGTGGTGATGTCGGTGCGCAGACCGACGCGGCCGCCGTCGGGGGTGACGTGGTCGGATTCAAGGATCACGCGGCCGCCAGCCAGAGCGTTTTCCTCGATGGTGTCGGCCGCGCGGAAATGCTGGAGCCTCTCGGAGAGCCACTCTTCCTCACGTCCGACGGCTTCGGGCACATGGCCGTTCTTCAGGCCGTGGCGCAAGAGATCTTCAAAGCTGACGCCAGGCTGCATGAGCGGGGCGCTGTCGGGGAACATTTCGCGGTAACGCTGATTGCAGGCCAAAAGTCGTTCCTCCCTGTCGAAAAGGACAAAGCCGTCGGGCAGCACGTCGATGGCGGCCCAGATGCGCATCTGTTCGGTGATGTCGACCGCAAGGCAGACGATGTCGCCATCGCGCGCGCGGCGTTCCTGGATCTTGACCCAGGAGCCGTTGCGCAGCTTGACGGTGACAGGCTCGATCGGGTCGGCCTCGATCCGGGCGATCATCCGGGCGACGAAGTCATCGGGTGTCTCTTCGCCAAGGTCGATGACGGTTTCAGCAGAATAGCGGATGATGTCTTCGTAGGGGCAGCCGGGGGCGATAAGCTTGCCCTGCAGCGGCGCGAGCCAGGCGGCGTTGGCGCTGACCAGCCGATTGGCGCTGTCGAACACGGCGAAGCCGTCGTTGATGGTTTCCAGCGCATCCCAGAGCCTGCGTTCCGCCATGACCGCAGCCGTGTGCGCGCGGTCAAGGTCTTCGACAAAGCGGGTGTTCTGGTCCTTGAGCAGTTCCGCCTCGGTCAGGGCGGACTTCACCACCTGGCGCTGTTCGACGATCTGGTCGGACAGCGCGCGGGCGTGGATCGCCAGTTTTTCGTTCGCGGCGAAGAGTTCGCGGCTTTTCTGGTCAAGCAGGCGTTCGGCCGCGAGTCGCGCGCGCCGTTCCCTGACCAGACGTTCGGTTAAATCCATTCTATCCCAGCCGACACTTCTTGCCCGTTCCGATGTCGGGAGGCCCGCACATCCGGTTTTCGCGACTACCCTCGCAAGGCAAGATGAACCAAGGCTTAACGCCGAAGCGGTTTGGTGTGCTTGCCTCGCTGGGCCGCGACATGCGACATTCGACCCAATCGGTCAGGGAGGCATTTTCGATGCATTGGTTGTTGAAAGCTGCGGCGGCTGCCGCGTTCCTGGGAAGCACCGGACTGGCGCAGGCGCAGGACCTGATCCCAGAGCGGCGATTCGTCGTGACCCAGGACCAGGACCTGCCGGGGGGCGATATCGCATCGATCTTCGACACCACGATCGAGGCATGTGAGCGGGCAGCGCTGACCAATCCGCGGGCGACGGCCTATGTGTTCAACACCAAGAACGGGTCCTGTTTCGTCAAGAATGGTCCGGGCGAGGGCGAATTCTTTGCGGGTGCCTATTCGGCGCTGGTGATCGACGCGGATGCCGCGGTCATCGAGGCGGCGAAGGCGCGCCGGGGGGAGTTGGCCTTCCTCCAGGACTGGGACATTCAGCCGGCCTATGAGCAGGCCCTGGGTCTGGGGCGGCAACATACGACGGGTCCGTGGACCGCAGAGGAGCATCTGGCAGCGGCGGCCGAGGCCGAAGGGCGGGGCAGCTGGGCAGAGGCTGCGGCCTTCACCGGCGCGGCGTTGAACCTGACCGACGATGCGGCGACCTGGGGCGAATTCGCGCGGCGGCAGCTGCAGGCGGGGATCGCGGACGCCAATCAGTCGGGTTACTTCTTCAACCAGGCCTTCCTGTCGTCGATCAACGCATATCTGCGGGCGGAGAACCCGGCGCTGCGGCATTCGATCCTTGTGGTGATGGGCGATGTGCTGGAGCGCAACGGGCGCGGGCGGGATACCGTCAGCGCACTGCGGCTGGCGCAGTCGTTGCAGGAGCGCACAGATACGGCGGCTCTGCTGGACGATGCGATCGGGAAATACGGGTTCCGGATCATCGAGACGCTGGTGCAGTCCGACCTTGCGCGCCCTCGGGTCTGCGTGACGTTCTCGGAGGATCTGGTGGCATCCGGGCAGGACTATTCCACCTTTGTCCAGCTGACCGAACCGGGCCTCGTCGTGGAAAACGGCGGTTGGCGGCAGCTGTGCGTGGCGGGGATGGAGCATGGCAAGCGCTACTCCGTTACCTTCCGAGAAGGGCTTCCGGCGGCGGATGGCCAGGTGATGGCCAAGTCGGTCGAGATTGCGCAATACATCCGTGACCGCTCGCCCGGGGTGAAGTTCCCGGGGCGGGGCTATGTGCTGCCGAAGGCCGGTGATCCCGCGCTGCCGGTGCAGACGGTGAACACCGAAAAGCTGGACCTGACTCTGTACCGGGTGACCGACCGGAACCTGCTTCGGTCGATCCAGGACTACTATTTCGGTGCGCCGATCAACGTCTATTCCGAGGAGTATTT
>JBJTSJ010000153.1:0-3217 GCA_046076605.1 Tabrizicola sp. | reverse complement strand
GACACCTCCACCGTCACCGTCCCCGTCGCCGGGACCACGCAGGTCTCGTACCCCGGAGTCCGGTAATCGAAATGCTCCCCCGCCTTCAGCCGCACGATGTTGAAGTAGACCAGCGGCACCAGCGGGTCGGCAATGTCCACGATGGCCCGGTTCCGGTTGTCATGCGGCGGAATGTGCATCTTCAAACCCCTTCAGTGGTGGCCGGGAAACCCGGCCATGAATTCATCAAGCTCCGGTCCCGTGGGCATCGCCGGGGCACAGCCCACCCGCGCCACGACCATCGCTGCCGCCGCCGAACCCCGCAGCACCGCGTCCCGCACCGGCAGCCCAGCCGCGAGCCCGGCCAGGAAGGCCCCCAGGAAACTGTCCCCCGCCCCCGTCGGTTTCAGCGCCTGCGTCGGGTAGATGCCCGTGGCGAACTCGCCCTCAGGCGTGATCGTGACCGCGCCCTTCTCACCCATCTTGTAGACGACGATCTTCGCCCCCTGCCGGACAATGTCCCGCGCGACCGCAAGCCCGTGGTCGGGGTCCCCGGCCAGAACGCCGAACTCCACGTCATTGCCGACCACGACATCGCAAAGCGCAGCCGCCCGGGCATAGACCTGCGCCGCAAAGCATTGCGACGGCCAGGAATAGGGCCGGTAATCCAGATCCAGGATCAACGGCACCCCCGCCTCCCGCGCCAGCTCAAAGGCCCGGAAACAGGCCGACATGGATGGGTCCGCCGCCAAAGCCGTGCCTGTCGTCACAAGCGCCGAAAACCCGGCGTATTTCACCGCCTCGACATCCGCGACCGACATCGCGAAATCGGCCGCCCCGTTGCGATAGATCACCGACTGGCAGTTCTCTACCCTTGTTTCCACCACCGCCAGCGAGTTGCGCGCCTCACCGCCCGCTGCGGTCACGTGGCTCCGGTCCACCCCATAGGCATCCAGCTGCGCCAGGCAGAACCGCCCCACCGCGTCGTCCGACACCCGCGTCAGCAGCGCCGCCTTGCACCCCTGCCGCACCAGCGCCACTGCGATATTGGCCGAAGACCCGCCCAGATGCGCCGCAAACCGCGTTGCCTCCTCCATCCGGGTTCCGGGAGGGTCGGCGTACAGATCCATCCCGGCACGACCGATCACCAGGAAATTCTGATCCCCCAGCCGCGCAAGCTCTGCCATTCTGTCCCCACCCACGGCGCGTGGCAAAGCCCCCAAAGCGGGGACTTGCGCGCCTTTCGAAGTCAGGATACAGATTTTGCAACCGGTTGCAATACGTGCCTCGGGGAGGGGGCAAGCGATGGCAGAGATCGGGATCGGGCTGGTCGGTGGCGGCTATATGGGCAAGGCGCATGCCGTGGCCCTGTCCGCTGTCGGTGCAGTTTTCGACACCCCCCTCCGCCCCCGGCTTGAAGTCATCGCCGCGACCAGCCCCGACAGTGCCGAACGCTACCGCAAGGCCTATGGCTTCGCCCGAGCCACCGCCGACTGGCGCGACCTCGTGGCCGACCCCAAGGTGCAGGCCGTTGTCATCGCCTCGCCCCAATCCACCCACCGCGCGATTGCCGAGGCCGCCTTTGCCGCCGGCAAGCCCGTCTTCTGCGAAAAGCCGCTCGGCGCCTCGCTGGAAGCCGCCAAGGCCATGGTTGCGGCCGCCGAAGCCTCGGGCCTGCCGAACATGATCGGCTTCAACTACGTCCGCGCCCCCGCGACCCAGTTCGTTCGGCAACTGCTCGCCGAAGGCGCCATCGGCGATGTCACCTGGTTCCGCGGCGAACATACCGAAGATTTCCTGGCCGACCCCAACCTCCCTTCCACCTGGCGCACCAGGGACAGGGCGAACGGTTGCATGGGCGACCTCGCGCCGCATCCGATCAACTGCATGCTGGCGCTGATGGGTCCGGTCGCGGAACTGAACGCGCGGATCGAGACCATCCACACCACCCGCCCCGGCCCGAACGGTCCGGAACAGGTGACGAACGACGACCACGCGCAACTGATGCTGCGCTTTGCCTCTGGCGTGATGGGCCACCTCTATATCAGCCGCACGGCGACGGGCCGGAAGATGGGCTATGCCTATGAAATCCATGGCACAAAGGGCGGCATCCGCTTTGACCAGGAAGACCAGAACTCGGTCTGGCTCTACCGGGCGGAAGGGCCCGAGGCGACGCGCGGCTATACCCGCATCCTGACTGGCCCCGCGCACCCGGACTACCTGCCCTTCTGCCAGGGCCCAGGCCACGGCACCGGCTATCAGGACCAGATCATCATCGAGGCCAAGGATTTCCTGACCGCGATACACACCGGCCAGCCCGTCTGGCCCACCTTCCGCGACGGGCTTGCCGTCTGGCAGCTGGTCGAAACCGCCTTCCAGTCGTCCGACAGCGGGCAGTGGCTCGCCGTTCCCCCCACATGAGGACCAAATGACCATCCGCATTGGCAATGCGCCCTGTTCCTGGGGCGTCGAATTCGCAGGCGACCCGCGCAACCCGCCCTGGCGGCAGGTCCTGAAGGACTGCGCCGAGGCTGGCTATACCGGGATCGAGCTTGGCCCCATCGGCTACATGCCCGAAGACCCGGCGATCCTCTTTGACGCGCTAGAGGAGAACAGCCTCGACCTGATCGGTGGCGTGGTGTTCCGCCCCTTCCACGACCCCGCCGCCTGGGACGATGTCCGCGACGCCGCCTGGCGCACTTGCCGCGCGCTCACCGCCCACGGCGCGCAGCACCTTGTCCTGATCGATTCCATCTCTCCCCGCCGCGCGCCCACTGCCGGTCGGGCCGAGGCCGCCGAGCAGATGGACCGCGCCGAATGGTCTGCCTTCCGCGACCGCATCAGTACCATCGCCCGTCTGGGGACCGAGGAGTTCGGCCTGACCGTCGGTATCCACGCCCATGCGGCCGGCTTCATCGACTTTGAACCGGAACTGGAACGGCTCTTGGACGAGGTCGACGAGAAATTCCTCAAGATCTGCTTCGACACCGGCCACCACTCCTATGCGGGCTTTGACCCGGTGGCCTTCATGCGCCGCCACATCGACCGCATCTCCTACATGCATTTCAAGGACATCGACCCGCGCGTGAAGGCCGATGTCATCGCCAAAAGCACCGGCTTCTACGACGCCTGCGGCCAGGGCATCTTCTGCAATCTCGGCCAGGGCGATGTCGACTTCCCCGCCGTCCGACAGATCCTCCTCGACGCAGGCTTCCAGGGCTGGTGCACCGTCGAACAG
>JBJTSJ010000152.1:0-5167 GCA_046076605.1 Tabrizicola sp. | reverse complement strand
CTCTGCACCCAGTCGCAGTTCGGCAACATGGACAATGCCTCGGCCCGCCGGATGCGCGACGCGCTGGAGATGCTCGACCAGCGCGAACCCGACTTTGCCTATGAAGGCGAGATGAACATCGACGCCGCCCTCGACCAGTCGATCCGCGACCGCCTTCTCCCCGGCTCCCGCTACGAAGGGGCCGCGAACGTCCTCGTCTTCGCCTCCTCCGAAGTCGCCTCGGGCGTCCGCACCATCCTGCAGGTCAAGGCCGGGGGGTTGGAGGTCGGCCCGATCCTGATGGGCATGGGCAACAAGGCGCACGTCGTCACCCCCGCCATCACCGCGCGCGGATTGCTGAACATGTCCGCCATCGCGGGGACGCCCGTGGCACACTACGGCTGACGGCTCCTCGTGCGACTTCGTCTTCTCGTCGTTGGGGCAAAGCGAGGAGTGGCGAAGTCATCGACGAGCGAATCGTTTCTTCCGGCATTTTGCAAACTCGGCGCAGGACGGCCCCAAGCGTTTATCCAGCCCACCATCTTTGCAAATCTTCCGACCCGCTAACCGCAAATTCTGCAAATCTGTCGCACCCTGCTACCGGTAACACCGTTGCACGGACCGCATCCCATCGCATACGAACCCCCCAGTGCATCAGCGGGGGGAGATCGCGATGAGCTACGCACAGGTCTACGCAGAATGGCAGAAGGACCCGGAGGGGTTCTGGCTCTCCGCCGCAGGGGGCATCGACTGGGTGAAAAAACCCACGAAAGCCCTCAACGCCGACCGCGCGCCCCTTTATGAATGGTTCACCGACGCCCAGGTCAACACCTGCTGGAACGCCGTCGACCGCCACGTCATCGCCGGACGCGGCAAGCAGCCCGCCATCATCCATGACAGCCCAGTCACCGGCACCAAGCACGTCATCACCTACGCCGAACTGCAGGACCGCGTCTCGCGCCTGGCAGGCGCACTGAATGCCAAGGGCATCACCAAAGGCGACCGCGTCATCATCTACATGCCCATGGTCCCCGAGGCGCTGGAGGCGATGCTCGCCTGCGCCCGCCTTGGCGCGATCCACTCCGTCGTCTTTGGCGGCTTTGCGGCGAACGAGCTTGCCGTCCGCATCGACGACTGCACCCCCAAGGCCATCATCGCGGCCAGCTGCGGGATCGAACCTTCCCGCGTCGTGCACTACAAACCCCTCCTCGACGCCGCCATCGACCAGGCCACCCACAAGCCCGACTTCTGCGTGATCTTCCAGCGCGAGCAGGAGGTGGCGAAGCTCACCCCCGGCCGCGACGTCGCCTGGCACGAATTCCAGTTCGGCGTCACCCCCGCCGACTGCACCCCCGTGGAAGGCAACCACCCGGCCTATATCCTTTACACCTCCGGCACCACGGGCGCGCCCAAAGGTGTCGTCCGCCCCACCGCCGGGCATCTGGTGGCGCTGAACTGGACCATGCGCGCGATCTACAACTGCGGCGCGGGGGATGTGTTCTGGGCCGCCAGCGACGTGGGCTGGGTCGTCGGCCACAGTTACATCTGCTACGCGCCCCTGATCGCGGGCTGCACGACCGTCGTCTACGAAGGCAAGCCCGTCGGCACCCCCGACGCCGCCGCCTTCTGGCGCGTCATCAACGAACACCGCGTCAAAGCCTTCTTCACCGCCCCCACAGCGCTCCGCGCCATCAAACGCGACGACCCCGAGGGCAAACTGGTCCCGAAACTCCCCACCCTGCAGGCCCTCTACCTGGCCGGAGAACGCGCCGACCCTGACACCATCCACTGGGCGCAGAACCACCTGAACGTCCCGGTCATCGACCACTGGTGGCAGACCGAAACCGGCTATGCCATCGCCGCCAATCCCCTTGGCATCGAACACCTGCCGGTCAAGATCGGCTCCCCTTCCGTCGCCATGCCCGGCTTCGACGTCCAGGTCCTAGACGAAGGCGGCCACCCGGTCAGCCCCGGCACCCTCGGCGCCATCGCGATCAAGCTGCCCCTGCCCCCCGGCACCCTGCCGACCCTGTGGAACGCCGAGGACCGCTTCCGCAAATCCTACCTGAACCACTTCCCCGGCTACTATGAAACCGGGGACGCGGGCTACATCGACGCTGACGGCTACCTCTACATCATGGCCCGCACCGATGACGTCATCAACGTCGCAGGCCACCGCCTGTCCACCGGTGCGATGGAGGAAGTCCTCGCCTCCCACAAGGACGTCGCCGAATGCGCGGTGATCGGGGTGGCCGACGACCTCAAGGGCCAATCCCCGCTGGGCTTCCTCTGCCTCAACAAGGGATCGAACCGCCCGCATGACGAGGTGGTAAAGGAATGCGTGAAACTGGTGCGCGACCAGATCGGTCCCGTCGCCGACTTCAAGCGCGCCGTCGTGGTGGACCGCCTGCCCAAGACCCGATCCGGCAAGATCCTGCGCGGGACCATGGTCAAGATCGCCGACAGCCAGCCCTGGAAGATGCCCGCCACCATCGACGATCCCGCGATCCTGGACGAGATCACCCATGCGTTGAAGTCTTTGGGTCTCGCTCGCGGATAGCGCGAAGATCGCTGGACAGAACCGGCAATTTGCGGCACCTTTTGCGTTATGCAAAACTTTCTTTCGCATTTCGGGACGAATCTGTGGTGATGGCCGCCAGTGGGAAATCAAGGGCATTGGCGAACCTGCGGCAGGCAATCGAAGGGTTGCGTCCGCATCTGACCACACCCGACCAGCTTGCCGCCCTGTTCCTGATCGAGGAAACTTCGGTCAGGCTGGCAGAGCCGGCGCTGTCGGATCCGATCGGCCTGATGGACTTTGACCCGTCCCGCCTGAACCATCTTCTGGAAATCACCGGGCCGGATCTTGCTGCCGAACTGCTGGCCCGGCTGACCGAAGATCTCGGCGCGACCGAATCTGCCATCGTCGTCGGCGCTGCGGCCCAGGACTGGAAAGTGCTGCGTGAAGGCAGCCACGTGCTGATCTCGCTTTCGGGCTCGGTCGGCGCCATATCGCTGCAAGCCATGGCCGAAGCCTTGAACGCCACAGCACACAGCCAGGATCGCGATGCACTGGGCAAGCTGATGCCGACGCTTCTGTCCGAGCTGTCCAGCCTGATCCGGCTGATCCGCGATACCAGACCGCCAAACGTCAGGTCGACATGAAAAGTGCAACTTCCCTTTCGCGGCCTTCGGTGCTGCTGGTCGAAGACACTCTGTCACTGCAGATGGTCTACCGGTCGATCCTGGCCACCGCCGGTCACCGCGTCGCCGTTGCCGGAACCGCCGAGGACGGCTTGCAGCAATTCCGCGCGCATCGGCCGATGGTGGTGCTGCTTGACCTGATCCTGCCCGACCGCGACGGTCTGGAACTGATGCGCGAAATCCAGGCTTTGCAGCCGGAAACCCGCGTCATCGCGATCACGGCCAACGGCTCGGTCAACCGCGCGGTCGAGGCGATGCGGGCTGGCGCACATGACTTCCTGGTCAAACCCTTCGACGAAGGGCGCTTTCTTTCGGCCGTCCAGAACGCACTGGCCGAATCTGCGCCGCGCGATACCGCGAAGACTGAAACCGGCGCGGCCACTTCAAACCGCGATCCGGCAGAGCTGTCGGAAAACTCGGGCTTCATCGGCACGTCCGAGCCGATGCGGCGCATCCATTCCACCATTGCCTCGGTGGCACGGTCGATGGCGACCGTGTTCATCACCGGCGAAAGCGGCACGGGGAAGGAATTGTGCGCACTTGCCGTCCACGCCAATTCGAACCGCGCGACCGGCCCCTTCATCGCGCTGAACTGCGGCGCGATCCCGCAGGACCTGCTGGAATCCGAAGTCTTCGGCCACATGAAGGGCAGCTTCACCGGTGCCATTTCCGACAAGCAGGGTGCGGCAACGGCGGCTGACGGCGGAACGCTGTTTCTCGACGAAATCTGCGAGATGGCCCCGGCCCTGCAGACCAAGCTGTTGCGCTTTCTGCAAACCTCCACCGTCCAACCCGTCGGCGCCACCCGTCCCCGCAAGGTCAACGTTCGCATCGTCTGCGCGACGAACCGCGACCCCCTGGACGCCGTCCGCCGCGGCCATTTCCGCGAGGACCTGTACTACCGGCTTTACGTCGTGCCGATCCACATGCCCCCCCTGCGGGACCGCGGCCAGGACGTGATCGAAATCGCCGAAGCAGCGCTGTCGCGGTTCGCGCAGGAAGAGGGGCGTCAGTTCCACGGTCTCGACCCGACAACGCGCGCTCTGATGCAATCCCTGCCCTGGCCCGGCAACGTGCGCCAGCTTCTGAACGTCATGCGCAATGTCGTCGTCTTGAACGAGGGCGGCTGGGTCACCCCGGACATGCTGCCGCCCGGTCTTGCCGATGAGGGGGCACCCGTCCAACCGGTCCCCACCCCACTTGCCACGCCGGATGCCCTTGCCCTTGAAAGCCTCATGGGCCTGCCCCTGGCCGAAGCCGAACGCCGCCTGATCGAGGCCACGCTGGCCCTATACGGTGGCTCGATCCCCAAGACCGCGCGCGTGCTGGACGTGTCGCCCTCCACCCTTTACCGGAAGATCGAGGCCTGGGCCGCCAAGGCCTCCTAGACGAACTGCTCGCCGATCAGCCGTTCCTCCAGCCCATGCCCGGGGTCAAACAACAGCCTGTGCCGCACCGTGGGTTCCGACCTCACTTCCACGGCGATCACGTCACGCACCGAGGACCGGCTGTCCGCATCCGCCATAACGGGGCGCTTCTCGGCCTCGATCACCTCGAACCGCACAACCGCGCTTGACGGGAGAAGCGCTCCCCGCCAGCGCCGGGGCCGGAAGGCCGACATCGCCGTCAGCGCCAGCACGTCCGACCCGATGGGCAGGATCGGCCCGTGCGCCGAGTAGTTGTAGGCCGTCGACCCCGCCGGCGTCGCCACCAGCGCCCCGTCGCAGACAAGTTCCTCCAGCCGCATCCGCCCGTCGATCGACACCCGCAGCTTGGCCGCCTGCGGACCCTGCCGCAGGAGCGACACCTCGTTGATCGCCAGCGCCTCGGTGACCTTGCCCCGTGCATTCTCCGCCCGCATCGCCAGCGGATGGATCACCGTCTCTTCCGCCGCCGCCAGCCGTTCGGGCAGATCCTCGACCGCATAGGCGTTCATCAGGAACCCGATGGTGCCGCAGTTCATCCCATAGACCGGCAAGCGCTG
>JBJTSJ010000151.1:0-8326 GCA_046076605.1 Tabrizicola sp. | reverse complement strand
CTCTGGCCTTTCCCTTCGACAAATATCCTCTGGGGGTTTGGGGGGCGAAGCGCCCCCAACGACCGAGGAGGAGGCGCAGCCCGACGACGAGACAAAAGGCTCGCGCGTCAGCGCTCAATCTGAAAACCGCCCCAACCCGCGCGAAATCCAGAGGTTAAGAAACCCCTAACGTCCGCGACCAAGTCTCTGATTTCATTGACATCCCAGCGTTTGTCCACCGTGGACAACCTTACGCCAGCAGCCGGTCCCCGTTCACTCCGGTGACCCGAACCTCCAGGATCGCCCCCTCCGGCTGGTCAGCCGCGAAGGCCACCTCTGCGAACCCCTCGGTCCGCCCGACCCGCGCCCCCTCGGTCAGCACCCGGTGAACCCGGCCCACCTGGGCCTGCAGATGCTCCCCCAGAACCCGGTCGCCTGCGGCCCGCAGCCGCGCCGCCCGCTCCTTGATTTCCGGCCCCCGAACCTGCGGCATCCGCGCCGCCGGGGTCCCCTTGCGGGGGGAGAACGGGAAGACATGCAGGAAGGTCAGCCCGCACTCCTCCACCAGATCCAGCGACCGCTGGAACATCGCCTCCGTCTCGGTCGGGAACCCCGCGATGATGTCCGCCCCGAAGACCATCTCCGGCCGCGAGGCCCGGACCTCGGCGCAGAACCGGATCGCATCCTCCCGCAGATGCCGCCGCTTCATCCGTTTCAGGATCAGGTCATCCCCCGCCTGCAAGGACAGGTGAAGGTGCGGCATCAGCCGCGGCTCGGTCGCGATCGCCTCGATCAGCGCCGGGTCCACTTCGATGGAATCGATCGAGGAAATCCTCAACCGCGGAACCGACGTCAGCTTCAGGATCCGCCGCACCAGATCGCCCAGCCGCGGCTCCCCCGGCAGATCGGCACCCCAGGAGGTCAGGTCGACCCCCGTCAGCACCACCTCGTTGAACCCGCGATCCACCAGGCGGTTGATCTGCTCGACCACCACCCCCGCCGGGACCGACCGGGAATTCCCGCGGCCGAAGGGAATGATGCAGAACGTGCAGCGATGGTCGCAGCCGTTCTGGACCTGCACATAGGGCCGGTGCCTCCCGAAGCCGTCGATCAGGTGCCCCGCCGTCTCGCGCACCGACATGATGTCGTCGACCTGGACCTTCTCGGTCACCCCGATCAGGTCCGGCGCGGCAATGCCCTTCCAGGTGTCCGCCTGCATCTTCTCGTGGTTGCCCACCACCCGCGCCACCTCGGGCATCGCTGCGAAGGTCTCCGGCTCCGTCTGCGCCGCGCAGCCGGTGACGATGATCGCCGCACCCGGGTTTTCCCGCGACAGCCGCCGGATCTCCTGCTTGGCCTTCCGCACCGCCTCGCCGGTCACGGCGCAGGTGTTCACCACCACCGCGCCCGACAGCCCCGCCGCGGCCGCAAGCTCCTTCATCGCCTCGGTCTCGTAGGCGTTCAGGCGACAACCAAGTGTCGCAAAGACCGGAGGCTTCTGCGGGGCGTTCATCTGTGGGCCACGATGTAGTCGGGCGCCAGCATCCCGTCGAAGACGCGCGCCACCGGACCGGTCAGCCAGACGCCGTCGTCGCGCCAGTCGACCTCCAGCTCGCCGCCATCGACCTGAAGCGCGACACGCGGGCCGGTCATGCCCCGCAGATGCGCAGCCACAGCCGTCGCGCAGGCCCCGGAGCCACAGGCGAGCGTGATGCCGGTACCGCGCTCCCACACCCGCATACGGATGCGGCAGGGGGAAATCAGGCTGGCGAATTCGACATTCGTGCGCTGCGGAAACAGGGGATCATGCTCGATCTTCGGGCCAAGGCTTGCCAGGTCCACCGCTTCGGCATCCGGCACAAAGTGGACGCAATGCGGGTTGCCCATGCCCACAGCAACCGGATCGCCCGGCAACGGCAAGTGCAACTGGTCGACTTCGCTGGCCAGCGGGATTGACAGCCAATCCAGCTGCGGCTGACCCATGTTGACCCAGATACGTCCATCCGCCGCCCGTTCAGCCTGCAGCCGACCGCGGGCCGTGACCAGCGAGACCGCCTCGGCCTGAAGGGACTGCATCATGTAGTCGGACACGCAGCGGGTCGCGTTGCCACAGGCGCCCGCCTGCGAGCCGTCCGAGTTCCAGAACACCAGGCCAAAGTCGGCATCGGTGGATTCGGTGATCTCGGCCAGCTGGTCGAATCCCACACCCCGATTCCGGTCGCCCAGCGCTTTCGCCAGGCCAGCCGTCATCACCGCCTCACCCCCGCGCGAGTCGATCACTACGAAGTCATTGCCCGCACCGTGCATTTTCATGAACGGCAGGCCGGTTTGCGCCTGGGTATCCATCATGGAAAGGCATATACGCCCCTGCCCCAAGATTTGCCAGTGCCGCACGTTTTTGCCCTTGACCCCCGCCAGCGCGTTGCCTAATCAGCCGCCTCGTGGGGCCGGTAGCTCAGTTGGTAGAGCAGCTGACTTTTAATCAGCGGGTCACAGGTTCGAATCCTGTCCGGCTCACCACTTCCAGACATGAAGTGTCACAGGACCGCCGGGGTCGACACACCAGCAGCATTCCTGCGAGCAAGCTGGGACGTGGCCCTGCTGGGCGGGGATTGTGGCATGGACGACCGGGGCGCGTCTTCAGTCGTAGCGCAGCGCCGTCGCCTTGCCGCGGAAGATCCAGTAGCTGAGGATGGAATAGGCCAGGATCGTCGGCAGGACGATCAGGGTCCCGACCAGGATGATACCAAGCGACTCGGGCGCGCTTGCGGCCTCATATATGGTGATCGCCTCGGGCACGATGAACGGAAAGAAGCTGTAGGCCATTCCGGCGAAGCCGAGAGCAAACAGGGCGATCGTAGCCACGAAGGGCAGCCAGGACCGGCGGTCACCTTCCATCGGCAGGCGGCGCAACTGCCACCAGATCAACCCGATCAGCAGGGTCGACAGGATGGGCAGTGGCGACAGGTACAGGATCTGCGGAATTCCGAACCATTTTTCGTAGATCCGTTCCGAGACGAAGGGTGTTGCAAGCGATATCGCCCCCATGCCCAGCACCACGCCCCAGATTCCGCCCTTGGACCATTCCACCGCTTTGCGTTGCAGGGCTCCGTCCGTCTTCGCGATCAGCCATGTCGCGCCGATGAAGCTGTAGCCCACGGTCAGGAACACGGCCGTGACCAGCGCAAAGCCCAAGTGCCACCAGCTGTAGCTGAGGCCCATGATATAAAGGCCCAGCATGAAGCCTTGTGACAGGCCGGTCATCAGGCTGCCCAGATAGAAAGCCCCGTCCCAGGCGCGCTTGTGCGTGAGGGGGGCCTTGGCGCGGAACTCGAACGCGACGCCGCGCAGGATCAGGCCGACCAGCATGATCGCGACGGGCAGGTAAAGTTGCGTCAGGATCGCGCCATGCGCGACCGGGAACGCCACAAGCAGAAGCCCGATCGCGAGCACCAGCCAAGTCTCGTTGGCGTCCCAGAAGGGCCCGATGCTGGCCACCATTGTATCGCGCTCTTCGGCTGTGGCGAACGGGAAGAGGATGCCGACGCCCAGATCAAAGCCGTCAAGGACGACGTAGATCAGGATCGACAGCCCCAGAAGAGCGGCGAAGATGAAGGGCAGATCGAGGCTTGCGAACATCGGGGTCACTCCGCCGGGGCGGCCATGGCTTCGCCGCCCTTCACACGTTCGTCCTTGGGCAGGGGTTCGCCCTTCGCGGCCTTGCGCGCCATATAGGTGATGACGCCCATGTAGGCGAGGATCAGGGCCGCGTAGACGGCGAGGTAGATCACCAGCGTTGACAGGACCATCGGCGCTGGCACGTCGGCCACTGCGGCCTTGGTCGTCAGCACTCCCTGCACCAGCCAAGGCTGGCGGCCGATCTCGGTGGTGTACCAGCCTGCCAGGGTCGCGATCCAGCCCGAGAAGGCGAGGCCGGACATCCCGTAAAGGTAGACCTTCGGCATCCCGTCGACGCCGCGACGCCAAAGGAGGAAGGCCCCGGTCCAACTGGCCAAGAGCATCAGGACGCCGACGCCGACCATGATCCGGAAGGACCAGAAGACGGGGGCCACTGGCGGGTGCAGCACCTCGCCCTCGGCGGTGACGAAGTCGTTCAGGCCGGGCACGACGCCAGCCGGGTCGTGCTTGAGGATGATCGAGGCGAGGCTCGGGATGCCGATCTCGAAATGGTTGGTCCGGGCCGCTTCATCCGGCAGGGCGAACAGAAGGAGCGGCACATGGCTTTGCGTCTCCCAGTTGCCCTCCATCGCGGCGACCTTCTGCGGCTGGTGCTCCAGCGTGTTCAGCCCGTGCATGTCGCCCATCAGGATTTGCAGGGGGATCAGCACCGACCCCAGGATCACGCCCACCCGGAAGGTCGAGCGGACGCTTTCGCTCCGGTCCTTCAACACAAGGCGCAGCGCGCTGATCCCCGCGATCAGGAAGGCCACGGTCAGGCCGCTGGCCAACAGCATGTGGCCAAGCCGGTAGGGCATCGAAGGGTTGAAGATGATCGCCCACCAGTCCGTCGCATGGACGATGCCGTCGCGCATCTCATGGCCTTGCGGGGTGTGCATCCAGCTGTTCAGGACCAGGATCCAGAAGGCCGACATCGTGGTGCCGAAAGCCACAAGTGCGGTGGCCGTGGTGTGCAGCCATCCCGGCACGCGGCTTGCGCCGAACAACATGATCCCCAGGAAGACCGCCTCCAGGAAGAAGGCGGTCAGCACCTCATAGGCCAGAAGCGGCCCCGCGACATTGCCGACGGTTTCCATGAAGCCCGGCCAGTTGGTGCCGAACTGGAAGGACATGGTGATGCCCGACACCACGCCCAACGCGAAGGACAGGGCGAAGACCTTGACCCAGAACATGTAGGCCTCGGCCCACTTGCGGTCGCCGGTCGCGTTAAAGCGAAGCTTGAAGAACAGCAGCACCCAGCCCGGCGCGATGGTGATCGTCGGGAACAGGATGTGAAACGAGATGTTCGCCGCAAACTGGATGCGGGAAAGAAGGAGTGCGTCCATAGCCACCATCACGACTGGATCAGACCGAGGCTTTTCGGTTTCATTCGCAAGATGGCGCGGGTTTCCGGGAATGCCAGTGCACGGCGGCGCTTCGCCGCAGATGCAAAGGCAGGCAGGCCCGGCCCGACGTCAGATCATCCGGATCGTGTCCTTGCCGACGGCCAGCATGTAGCCACGCCGCGCGATGGTCTTGACCAGAAGTTCCGACACCAGCTGATTGCCCAAGGCGTCCCGCAGCCGCTTGACCCGGGTCGCCCCGGCAGCTTCGTCGCAGTCGGCCTCGTTCCGGCCAGAAATCACCGCCTCGATCTGCGCGCCGGTCAGGACCTCGTCATCCATCCGCGCCTCGGCCAGGACCGACAGGGTCTCCAGCGCGGCCTCGGTCAGCTGGAATTCCAGGTCGTTGATGTAGACCGCGCGCGCCTCGCGGCTGATCATCAGGCTGGCCACCTGGATGCCCGAGCGCTGGATGGCCGAGATGCGGCGGTTCAGCGCGATGATCATCACCAGGAACACCAGCGCCGCAATCAGCAGGGCCGTCGAGAAGAGAAGCAGCACGAAGATCACGCTGCGATAGCTGGTCAGCACCTCGGAGAAAGAGGTCCCCGACTGCGCAAGGATCTCCAGCAGCTTGATCTCGGCCCCGGCGCGCAGGTCGTCGTTTTCGACAAAGATCCGCTCGACCCGCGCATTGAAGGCATTGGCATCGGGGAGGTTGAGAAACAGGAACAGCGCCGCAGCCAGAAGGATGAGGACGATGGCGGCTATTCCGAAGGCGACGACGCGGTTGCCGGCCTTGAGGCTCTCAGTAACGGAGGAAGGATTCTCCGGCACTCGCTTTCCTTTCTGCCAGGCCCTCGGGCCCGAACGTGGACAGAACGGTCAGGAGCGTCCAGCCCTCTGCCGCGAGTCTCGGCGCCAATTCGCCTGCAGCGGCATCGACGTTGCAGTTGGCGTCCGAAACCTGAGACACACCGTATTTCAACTGCAGGGGCTCGTCACGTTTGAACTTGAAGTCCGCGTAGCACTCGGCCGCGACCGGTCCGGCCAGGACCAGCGCAAGGGCGGCAGAGGTGATCAGTCTTTTCATTTTCCCGCTCCGGAAAGGAGGCTGCTCGATTGTGGCCCAACAATGCGCGTGCGCGCCTTGCTATTCAATATCATCCCCGAATTTGGCGGATTGTTATCGGATAGCAAGTCGGCTTTCCCACACCGTTATGACCTAGCGGGCTGTCGATATTGCTTACGGCCGCGACCGGGGATGAGGGTCGGTCATCGGGGTCACCACACGGTTTGGAGCGCCCCGGCCAAGACCAAGAACCCGCACCAGGAGGCAAGCATGACCGTCGAATTCAGAACCAAGTCCCACCGCATCAGGTCGCAGGGAATTTCCGAGACCACGCTTTCCGGTCGCCGGTTTGCTGCAATGCTGACCGGGGCCGCTGCGGCCTTGGCTTTGGTGCTCGCCACGGCGATCCCGGCAAAGGCGGACAAGAAAGACGACCTGGCAAAGGCACTGATCGCAGCCCTGGTCGTCGGGGCCATCGCCCATGAGCTGAGTGACAAGGACAAGCCGACGCCGGTTCCCGTACCCCTTCCAGAGCCCGAGCCCGTGAAGTCGAAACGTGTGCCGTCCGTCTGCGCCATTTCCATCGACGGGTCGGACCGGTCGGTGACGCTATATTCTGAAGGTTGCCTGCGCGAAGAGGGGTTCGACTATCGCCTGCCCCGCGGCTGTGCGAACAGCGCCACGATTTTCGGTGAACGCGACCGGGTCTATTCCGCGCAATGCCTGCGCGATGCCGGTTTCCGGGTGACGGGTCGCTGAGGCCCGCATCCAGGAGCAGGGGCTGCCGAGGTGGCCCTTAACGAAGCGGGCTCGCCCTGACCCGCTTCCTCTGAGGGGGTGGGAGGGTGAGCAGCTCCCACCCCCTTTTTCCAGCGCAGGTTCCGGGGTAGTCCGGGACGCATGGCAGGCATCGTCCCCGATTTCTCATCCGAACTGGCGGCCATCGGTCGCGGCGCCTTGCGGGTGGTAGGCGTCGACGAAGTGGGCCGCGGACCCTTGGCGGGGCCGGTGACGGCCTGCGCCGTGCGGCTGAACCCGAACCGAATTCCGGCGGGTCTGCGCGATTCCAAGATGCTGACAGCCTCCCGGCGCGAGGCCTTGTTCGACGAGATCATGCAGATGGCCGAAGTGTCGGTCGCCCATGCCTCGGTCGAGGAAATCGACACGCTGAACATCCTTCGCGCCAGCCACCTTGCGATGGAGCGGGCCGTCGCGGTCCTGCAAGCCGATCATGCGCTGATTGACGGCAACCTCATTCCGCGCGGCCTTGGCTGCACAGCGACGGCCATCGTCAAGGGCGACGCGCGATGCCTGTCGATTGCGGCGGCGTCGATCGTGGCGAAGGTGACGCGCGACCGGATCATGGTGGATTTGGCGCAACAGCACCCCGGCTACGGCTGGGAAGCCAACGCCGGCTATCCGACAAAGGCGCATCTGGATGCGTTGCAAATCCTAGGTGTGACCCCTTGGCATAGGCGTTCGTTCAAACCCGTCCACAACATATTGTATCAAGGGAATTCTATAACTCTTTGATTCAAAAAAGAATTTGACGGCGATTCTCTGCTGACTCATGATTCCCCCACAACATCGGCACATGAAGATGCCGGGGGCAGAGGCAGAGAATGGCGACCAGGAATACCGCGGCGGAAGGGATGCTTCCGCTGAACCAGATCCTTGCTGGCGATTGCGTGGAGGTGATGAACTCCCTCCCGGCGGCATCGGTCGATCTGATCTTTGCGGACCCCCCCTACAACCTGCAACTGCGGGGGGACCTGCACCGGCCGGACAACTCCAAGGTCGATGCGGTGGACGATCACTGGGACCAGTTCTCCAGCTTCGCGACCTACGACGCCTTCACCCGCGACTGGCTGGCGGCGGCGAAGCGGCTGTTGAAGCCGAACGGGGCTATCTGGGTGATCGGGTCCTATCACAACGTGTTCCGGCTGGGGTCGGAACTCCAGAACCAGGGTTTCTGGCTACTGAACGACGTGGTGTGGCGGAAGTCGAACCCGATGCCGAACTTCAAGGGCAAGCGTTTGACGAATGCCCATGAGACGCTGATCTGGGCCAGCCGGGATGAGGCGGCGAAGTATACGTTCAATTATGAGGCGCTGAAGGCGCTGAACGACGGCGTGCAGATGCGGTCGGATTGGGTGATCCCGCTGTGCACCGGGCATGAGCGGCTGAAGGATGAAAACGGCGAGAAGGCCCATCCGACGCAGAAACCAGAGGCCTTGCTCCATCGGGTGATCGT
>JBJTSJ010000150.1:0-3407 GCA_046076605.1 Tabrizicola sp. | reverse complement strand
CCTGACTTCGCCAAATCGGTGCGGGCTGCCGGCTAAGAGCTTTGTGGTTGGTCTATCCGAGTTTGCTCGCTGGGCCCTTACCGATCCGAAACGGGCACGAAGCCATTCGTTTTGATTTGCAGCCTCGGCATCAACATCTTTCACCCAAACACAGCGCCGATCTTGACCCCGAATGAACTCCTGCGATCCAATAAACGATCGGATGAAGCGTTGAGGAACACCAAACTCTTGCATGGCCACGGTGGCTTCATCTGATGATAAGAGCAGAAAGCCACCATCGTTCGGCATGTTTCCGAAGCTCATCTCTGCCAACCTAGTCAAAGGCTTGGGTGAAGTCTTTACAATTACATTGGGCCCTCCGATCAGGTAGGGATTGATGTTGTCTACTTCCCGAACTGTCGTTTCGTTCACTTCCTCTTCGGCGAACAGTCGCTTTGTGGGCTTAGCAGCAATGGCCATCCCAACAATCACAACTGTCACGCCCGCATTGTGGGTAGCAAGGTTAGCCCATTTGAAGGATGTGCGGGCAAAGGCGATATGATGTCCAGTCCCAAGGATCAGGGACCATAGAGTCTCGACCTGCCGTCCTTGACAGACTGAATTTGTCGACACGAGTGCAGAGATTGTTGGCGTGTGTCTGCCATAGTCGGCTGCCTTCATGAACCAGCCCGACACGTAGTCGAGAGATTTCCAGTTCTTCGTCCGCCCTTCAAAGATGCGCTGCAAGTCTTCCTTCTGTTCGATGGTTTGCCACTGGCTTCCAAGATACGGTGGATTCCCGCAAATATACGTCTCCCCGCCCTCATTCTCGAAATCGATCTGCGCCTGGTCCAGCGGCGTGTGAAACAGGTCCCCGGCCTGAAAACGCACCCCAGTGCCTGTCGGCGGGCAGATCGACAGCCAGTCCAGCCGGAGGGCGTTGCCTTGGGTGATCCAGTTCTGCGCGTTCAGCGGCAGGAATTCGGCCCGCGCCTGCACCTCGCCACGATAGGTCACGTCGCACTGGAACTCGGCGATGATCAGCGCCAGACGGGCGATTTCGGCGGCGAAGTCACGCAGCTCGATCCCGCGGAAGTTGGTCTTGGGGATAGCGGTCTTGGCGTCAGCCTCGCCCCGGCGCTGGTTGATCACAGCCTCGATGGCGCGCATTTCCTTGTAGGCGATGACAAGGAAGTTTCCCGATCCGCAGGCGGGGTCGAACACCCTGATCTTGGCCATCCGGTTGCGCAGGTTCAGCAGTTTGCGGGGGTTGTCGCCCGCCTCCTCCATCTGCGCGCGCAGGTCATCGAGGAACAGCGGGTTCAGCACCTTCAGGATGTTCGGCACGGATGTGTAGTGCATCCCCAGCGCGGACCGCTCGCCCTCATCCGCGACGGCCTGGATCATGGAGCCGAAGATGTCAGGGTTGATCTTGGTCCAGTCGAGGCTGCCGATGTGCAAAAGGTAGCTGCGCGCGATCTTGGAGAAGCGTGGAACGTCAGTGTCGCCCGAGAAGAGGCCGCCGTTCACATAGGGAAAGGCGTTGGCCCAGTTGCGCAGGCCAGACGCGGGGCGATCGGCGATCTTCGTGTTCATCGCCCGGAAGATTTCGCTGATCACCCAATGGGTATTGCTGCTGTCCTTGTCGCTGAACTGGCCCACGGTGGTGGTGAACGGCGTACCGCGGTTGAAGATGCCGGTGTCTTCGGCGAAGAAGCAGAAAATCAGCCGCGCCATGAAGTGGTTCATGTCGTGGCGGCGCGCCTCGGTCCCCCAATCGGGGTTGTCCTTCAGCAGTTCGACATAAAGCCGGTTCAGGCGGCCGGTGGCCTTGATGTCAAAGGCGCTTTCGCGGATCTGCTTGACGGTGGTGATGCCTGCGAGCGGCAGGAAGAAGCCGAAGTGGTCGTGGAAATCCGGGTAGGCGCAGACGACAGGCGGATCGTCGGAAGTGAGGTCTTCGGCCTCGAGCGTTTCGCCATCCGTCGCAAGGATGAACCGGGCCTTGGCGCGGGCAGTGGCAGGGCTGGCGCGGAGGGCGGCAAGGGTAGCTGAGACTTGGCCCGCGTCGCAGGTCGCGATGTGGATGTCATTCGTCCGCAGGACGCCGCCGAGGTCGGACTTGTTGTAAGCAGGCGTCCGGAGGCGCCGAATGGTCGTCTCTTTGAACCCGAAGGCCTCAAGGAACTGGAAGGGAAACTCCTGCCGATCGAAGGGTTTCTCGGCCAGTTCGGAAATGGCCTGTTCAATTTCTACGGCATTCATTGGTCGTTCGAGGGGTTAATCACACGAAGTCCGCAGCCGTCGAAATCCTTGACGTTGCGCGTGGCAAGGGGGGCGTCTGTTACGCGGGCGATGGCCGCGATCTGGCAATCAGCCTCAGCGATCGGGCGGCCCGCAGCGCGGCGCTGGGCTGCGATTTCGGCGTAGGGGCGCGCCGCGACTGTGTCGAAGGGAAGGATGCGCCCCAAGAAATCCTGATCGATCATTGCGTCGACAGCCAATTGCAGCCGATCGCGGCGTTGTCCTTCTGGCAGATAGGCCACCCCGGCGCGCAGTTCCGCCTCGGTGACGGCCGAGATGAACAGCTCGGCAGCGTCATGCTGACCAAACCAGTCAAGCACCGCCTGCGCTGGTTCGGCACGCATCAGTTCTGAGATCACGTTGGTATCGAGCAGGATCATGGATCACTCAAGGTCAGGCGCTGGGCGCAGCGGTGTGCGCTTTGCGGGCGGAAGGTCGACACCGTCCAGCGCCGCAAACCTTGCGTGTATCGATTGGCCCAAATTGCGCGGGGCACCGGGCTGGCCTACGACTTGTCGCAGGATATCCCGCGCCTCTTCTTCCATCGAACGACCGTGTTCGGCCGCCCGCACCCGCAGGCGGCGCTTGATGTCGTCGTCGAGATTGCGAATCGTGATGCTGGCCATGACGCCCTCCCCTTGCAATTGCAAAGGTAGGCAATGATTGCACTGCAATCAAGCGACGTTCGACCGGGTGCTGGCGGTTTCACCCTCCCCCACCAGCCGCAACCGCGGCTTCAGCATCTCGCCCACGGCGTTGACCCCGGCGCGCAGGGGCGCGTCGATCAGGTGGGCGTAACGCTGGGTCGTGCCGATCTGGGTGTGGCCGAGGAGGCGGCAGATGATCTCGCAGTAGAACCCGTCCCAGTCGTAGCGGGATTGCGCGCCCGGGCCAGACACGACCCTCCGCACCAGGTTGTTTTCCTCCTCAAAGCGTTCGATTTCGGCGGCCGTGACCAGAACATCGCCGGCGAGAACCTTCATGCCTTCCGCAGGATCGATGATTTTCAGCGCCCTGCTGCAACTGGGAGGGCGGGCGCGTCGGATGAAGACATGCCGCTCCGAATCGCCATAGGAGCGGAAAAGGGGTCGCACGGCAGCAGGCGCAATCACCGCCCAACTCGG
>JBJTSJ010000149.1:0-9114 GCA_046076605.1 Tabrizicola sp. | reverse complement strand
CGCTTCGGGCTGTCGGGGGGTGTCCCGTTCCCCAACCCCGGTCCAGCTTGTACCAGACGGCCCGGCCCGGGATAGGACGCGGCCCACTCTGCGATCAGCAGGGCGACGCTGACGTGGTCATGGTCGCCGGAGTCATGTGTTGCGCCGATTGGATCGTGGTCATGTCCCGGCCCGTGGGCGTCGTGGTCTGTTTCGACGGCCACCGCGTCCGGCCCGTGGTGGGCGGCCTCGACGGCAGGGGCGACGGCCAGAGCAAGCGCCAGGGCCAGGCAAAACGCCCGCACCAGTCCAACCTTGGCCACGATCCCCTGCATCCCTGCCCCTCGGGGACGATTTCCCCTGCTCCTTTGGTCGCAGAGGTAGGGACGACGGCTCGGCAGGACAAGCGACCCCACCTATTCCCGGCGGAAATAGACCGTCCCGTTGGGTTCACCGTTCGTGTCCTCGGCGAAGCCAAGGGTCGCGAGCGCGGGGGCGAGCTTTTCGCGGGCGGCGGTCACCTCGGACGGGTCGAGGAAGGGTACGAGCACGCGGCGAACGCCGGTCAGGGCGGCCTCGGTGAAGGCCTCGCCGGGAAGGAGGGGGCCGGAGAGGCGCAGGACCTCGGGCCGGGTGTCGGCGATCAGCTTGTGCAGGCCGGACCAGATGCCGTCGGGGTTGAGTGTGGCCTGCGACCAGGCGATGCCGGTGGGGTCGGGGAAGTTGAGGCTGGCGATGCGGCGCGACAACAGAAGAAGCGAGGGGCGTTCCTCGTGGATCGTCACCTGCAGCTCCGGGTTCGCGGCCCGGGCACGGAGCGCGACGAAGCCGATACCGCAGTCGAGGTCGAGAAGCCGGGTGCAGCCGTTCAGGAAGCCCGCGATGTTCCTCGCATGGCGGCGGTCGAACTTGCCGGCCTTTAGGACCTCCATCGTCGCGGCGGTGAACACACGGGGGTCGAGCGGGATCTTCAGCGTCTGGTTTTCCACCACCTCCAGCGGGATATCGGCGGAAAGGTCGGCAGACCCCGAGACATAGGGCGAGGCAAAGGGCGAGCCCCAGCCGGGCGGGGGTGGGGTGCGGCGTTCCTCTTTCGGCTGGGCGTTGCGGCGCTTTTCGATCTTCGTCTGGACGGCGCGCACCGCTTCGGGGTCGCGCAGCTTGGGCGGTTTGGCGACCACCTGGCTGATCGGCACGGTCGATCCGGCAACCAGGTCCTCGACCATCACCTGATAGTCCGGGGTCAGCTTGATTTCGGCCAGCCGCGCCTCGGCCCGGGCATGGGCAGCCTCGTGCAGCCCCCGGACCTCGTCATCCTCCAGAAGCGCTGCCATGATCGCATTGCGCCGGTCGCGATAGCGGAAGATGCGGGTGTCCTCGACCTCGTTCCGGTCCTGCAGCGACCAGTAGTCCGACCCGTACTTGGTCAGCTTGCCGTTCGCATTGCCACGGAACTTGCGCAGCGTGTAGGCATCCATCGATTTGATGGCATAGTGGTTGATCTGCGCCCAGTCATAGCCGACCGTCCGCCGGATCGACCGCCAGCCGCGAAACTTGAACCATTCCTCCAGCGGGCGGCCCGACCCGTTCACCCAGTGCTGGGTGTCGGGATAGTCGGTCTCGCGGAACTTCTCCTTGATGACCGGGCGGTGCATGCCAAGCCGCTGATATTCGGCGTCGAAGCGTAGCATGGTCTTGGTGCCCCAGCCCTTGTTCCAGAATTCGGGCGCGGCGCGGGTGAACTGGTCGGTGATAGGCGCGCGCGACCAGTCGCGGACGCCCGAAGACCCGAAGATGCGCCAGGTCATCACCATCGCGTGGGCGCCCATCGCGTTCAGGTCGGTGACGAGCCCATCAAGCGTGCCCGAGCGGTGGTTGATGACCATGAACTCATCCGCGTCGATCACCAGCACCCAGTCGGAGTTGACGATCAGCGGCTCTTCAGCAGCGGATTTCAGCATCGAGGGGTGCGGCTTCATCCCCTTGGGGATCACGTTTTCACGGTGATGGACGCCGGTCTCCATCGCCTCCAGCCGCTTCAGAAGCTTGTCGGTCCCGTCCGAGCAGTCGTTGGTGTAGACCATCAGCTCGGTAAAGCCCAAGGCCAGGTGATGCGCGACCCATTCGACGACGAAGGGGCCTTCGTCCTTCATGGTGGACAGGACCACCAGCGACCCATGCGGGCTGGTCTGCTTGGTAAAGCTCATTCTTCCAGCGCGGCGGTGGGGTCGATGTCGAGCTTTTCGCACATCCGGGCGATGTAGCTGCCTTTCAGCGGCGGGTTCTTGCGCCACCAGGGGCGGGCGGCGTTGGTGTAGATGTGGACGGACAGGGTCGCGTCAGTGAAGTGGCCTTCGACGTTCGAATGCGGGTCGTAGAAGACATCGTTCAGCTGGAAGGGGACGGGATACAGCGTATCCGCCCCCATCGCTTTGTCGATGTCGCCCGTCGCTTGCGCAAAATGGGTGAAGGCCTGGGGGCCAAAAGCCGTGCGCTCGGTCTGGAAGATGCGGACAGCCTTCGGCAGTGACCGGTCCAGCTTGTCCATCTTCTTCTTCTGCCGGTTCCCCCACCAAGCGGGGTAGTCGGGCAGGTTTTCGTAGTAGTCGAGCAGGCTCTCGATCAGCTTCCCCGTCTTCGGCATCGCCACCACGCCGCAATTCAGCGCGCCGCGCATGCCGTGGCCGGCGTAGATATGCTCCTGACCCTCGGGGAAGGGGCGATAGCAGTAGGCGTCGCAGTCGATCCAGATGGCACCGGTCTTGGCGATCATCTTGTAGCGGAACACGTTCGACAGGAAGGACGCCGAGGTTTCCGCCACGATGGCGCGGTCGATGTCCATGATTTCGGTGGCGGGGCGGACCTCCACCCCCTTCGGGACGTTTCGCACCTGGTCGGTGCAATACAGCGTCACGGGGTGGCCCATCACTAGGTGCGATTTCAGGCACAGCTGGTTCACGTAGTGCAGGCTTTCGCCAATCCAGAGCGAGGCGACAGGGCGGCGGTTGAGTTCCATGCGGGGCCTTTGGGTTCAGAAGACCGAAGCGAAACGGTCGGGCAGGCGGAAAAGCGACTTGGTGCGCCCGCCGCCGAAGAAGGTGATCTTTCCGTCGTGCAGGTGCTGCTGTTCCTCGACCATGCGCTTGCGGAACTCGGGCAGCTCGGCGTCCTCGCGCACGGCGACGCCCTTGGATAGCGACAGAAAGGTTTCTAGGTCCTTGCCCCAGGCTTTTCCGACATCCTTCAGGTCGCGGTCCCCGGCCATCGTAGCGCGCATGTCCTTGCGGCCCTTCAGGCGTTCGGTGACCATGTCATAATCGAAGAACCGCAGGTGGATCAGGTAGAGATGCGGGTCGAGGACGCGGGGCTGGTGACTGTTCGCGTGCCCGCCGATGGTAAAGCCAGTTTCCTTCCGCAGTACGCAGGGTTTGGAGTAGTTCGCGTTCGCCCGGAACACCCGGCGGCGCGACAGGATCGGCGCGTCGTCGGCCAGGGGTTCCGGCTCGGCCTCGGGGTTGTGGATCAGCTCGATCCCGAAGGGGCAAAGGGACGCGGGAACGCGCTTGCCGGTGTAGGTGCCCAGATAGGTCACCAGGTCCGGGGCAATGGCGGGGTCGACGATGACCACCTCGTCCACGTCGCCGACGATGAACCAGTTGTAATAGCGCAGCATCCCGGCGGAGAACTGGCCGTTGATGCCCCAGCGGCGCCGTTAAAGCCGCCACAGCGTCGGGTCGCGGGGCAGGTGGATGACGTTGGCGCCCTCACAGATGCGGTCGTGTTCCGGGTCGCCGCCGTGGGACAGGACATAGAGGTGCTCACGCCCGAACTGGCGGCCGTAGTAATCGACCCAGCGCTGCAGGAAGTAATAGTCCTTGTAGACCATGGTCATCGCCCCGGCCGGCTTCTTGGTCGGGTCAAGCGTTGCCGGACCAGTCTGGACGGGGGTTTCGGACATCGGGGCTTCCTTGGGCTGCAACCGGGACGGTATCACGCGGATTCGACGGCTTTCAAGCGCGGGAGGATGACGGTCGCTCGCCGCTCATGCGTTCGATGAACTGGCGCAACAACGGGACGCGGCGCGGGCGGAAGCTTTCGTCAGTCGGTCGGACATTCGACATTTCCAGGACCTTGAAGCGCCGAAAGTCCTGGCGCAGGCAATACCAGGCCAGCACCATGACCTCACGGTCAAGGAACGCGGTGCCAAGGGGCCAAATCCGCCGGTCGGTCAATTGCCCCGACGCGTCGCGGTAGGTAAGGTCGACCGCCCGTTCCTCCCAGGCCGCTTCGCGCAGCAACTGCAGGTGCGGCGGAGCAGGCTTGCGGCGCTCGTATCGATAGGAGCGGGTGACGGCGTGGATCGCCTGCCGCTGGACCCGGTCGGGCAGTGTGGCGATGATCTTTGCCTGCGCTTCGGTCGCGGCGCGGGCCAGCATAGGATCGCCCGACATTGTCACTTCACCCAGACCAAGGACCAGCGCCTCGACCTCTAGCCTTGTGAACATCTGCGGCGGCAGGGCGGGGTCTTCGGTCAACGTGTAGCCCGTCCCCGCCTCGCCATCGATCAGCGCGCCTGCCGCCCGCAAAGCGCCGATGTCGCGGTAGAGCGTGCGTTCGGACACTCCCGTCTCCTCGGCCAGCCGCGCGGCGGTGACCGGCTGGGGCAGCATCCGGAAGGCGGACAACAGGCGGAACAGGCGGTCAGACTTGGGCATAGCATCCTGACAGTTTCTGGCAGGAGCGACAGCGTAGAACAGGGACATGGACAAGCAAAGGAGAGAAAGATGCTGACCCTGTTTCATTCCCCGCAAAGCCGGTCCTCGGCCATCCTCACCCTGGTCGAGGAGATGGGCGATCGACATCCGCGAGGTGACCATTCCCCGCATGGACGGATCGGGCGGCCGCGACCCGGCGAACCCGCACCCCGAGGGCAAGGTCCCCGCACTGATCCATGACGGGCATGTCATCACCGAACGCGCGGCGATCATCCTGCATCTGACCAGCCTCTTCCCCGACAGCGGCATGGCCCCGGCGGTCGGGACCCCGGAGTGGGGCGTCTTCGCCATGTGGATGGCCTGGTACCAGGGCGTGCTGGAACCTGCCTTCATCATGGAGGCGGCGGGCGTCTCGCATCCCTGGATGACGGCGGCGATCCGCGATCACCAGACGGCAGTGGCCCGGCTGCGGGCGGCGCTGGACAAGGGGCCGTGGATCATGGGCGAGGCCTATTCGGCGGCGGACCTCCTCCTCCACGCACCCTATGCCTGGTTCTCCGAGGCGACGCCGGACGACCCGGTGCTGCGCGACTGGATCGAGCGGTGCAAGGCGCGGCCCGCACGGGCGAAGGTAGTCGAACGGGACGCGGTGCATATGAAAGCCGCCTGAGCGCTCGGAAGGAGCCCAAAATTCTTCGCGAAAAATCTTGGGCCCTTTACCCAGGCGGCTGCCACAACTCGATCGGTGTGCCCTCGGGATCGTGGATGCGGGCGAAGGTGCCGTAGCTGCCGTCGCCGTCCCAGTCGGCCCGAGTTTCCACGGCAATCCCTGCAGACCTAAGCGCAGCGATCAGCCCCGGCAGATCCTCGACCCGCAGGTTCAGCATCCACTGCTTGTCGGCGGCGAAATAGTCGCTGTCGGCCTTGAACGGAGAAAAGACCGTCGGCCCCGCCTCCTGCATCCAGACCGCGACGTCGGGCTGGGTGATGCCGAGATGTGTCTTGTACCAATCGTTCAGCCCTGCGGGGTCCCGCGCGCGAAAGAAGATTCCGCCGATGCCAGTAACTTTCGCCATGTCTGCCTCCAAAGCAAAAGGGCCGCCCTGATGGCGACCCTCTCACATTTCGGGATCGGGCGATAGGATCAGCCGTTGACCACGTCCTTCAGCGCCTTGGCGATGGCGAACTTGACCTGCTTGTCGGCGGGCTTGGTCATCGTCTCACCGGTGGCGGGGTTGCGGACCTGACGCTCTGGCCGGGCCTTGCAGGCCACCTTGCCGAGGCCGGGGATCGTGACGGTGCCGCCAGCGGCAACCTCGCGCGACACGACGGCAGCGATTGCATCAAGGGCCGCATTCGCGGTCTTCTTGTCGCCGCCCATGGCTTCGGCAACGGCAGCGACGAGCTGGGTCTTGGTCATCGGTTTGGACATTGGATCATCCTTCGTTGTTATTCGTTTCGTGTCATATGCACGTTTTGTCCCGCAAATGGCGGGCGTCCCCCCGTTTCGGGGCCACGGCCCAGACACACGTTTTGAGGGTCAGAATCAACCCCTAAACCGCAGCGCTGGCGCTTTTGACGGCTTTTTTGCGCCTTCACAGGAAGGCTGTTTCCTCAAAACTGCGCAGTTTCCGGCTGTGCAGCCGCTCGATCGGGGTCTCGCGCAGGCGCTCCATGGCACGGATCCCGATCTGCAGGTGGCGGCTCACTTGCGTCTTGTAGAAGTCCGAGGCCATGCCGGGCAGCTTCAGCTCGCCATGCAGCGGCTTGTCCGACACGCAGAGGAGCGTCCCGTAGGGCACCCGGAAGCGGAAGCCGTTGGCGGCGATGGTAGCACTCTCCATGTCCAGCGCCACGGCACGGGATTGCGACAGGCGGCGCACGGGGCCGGACTGGTCGCGCAGTTCCCAGTTGCGGTTGTCGATGGTGGCGACGGTGCCGGTTCGCATGATGCGCTTCAGCTCATAGCCATCCAGCTGAGTGACATCGGCCACCGCACGCTCCAGCGCGATCTGGATTTCCGCCAGCGCCGGAATTGGCACCCAGACTGGCAGGTCGGCGTCCAGCACGTGATCTTCGCGCAGGTAGGCGTGCGCCAGGACGAAGTCGCCCAGCGACTGGCTGTTCCTGAGGCCCGCGCAATGGCCGACCATCAGCCAGGCATGCGGGCGCAGGACGGCGATGTGGTCGGTCGCGGTCTTGGCGTTCGACGGGCCGACGCCGATGTTCACCAGGGTGATCCCGTTCCCGTCGGCGCGCTTCAGGTGATAGGTCGGCATCTGCGGCATCTTGGACGTCGGCTGGATCACCCCGTCCGGCGTCTCGATCACCTGGTTCCCGGTGGCGACAAAGGCCGTGTAGCCCGAGGCCGAATCGCCCAGCACCGAGCGGGCGTAGGCCTCGAACTCATCGACGTAGAACTGGTAGTTTGTGAAGAGGACGTGGTTCTGGAAATGCGTCGGGTCCGTGGCCGTGTAATGCGACAGGCGGGCAAGGCTGTAGTCCACCCGCTGCGCCGTAAATGGGGCCAGAGGGGCCGAGCCGTCGGCATAGCGGGTCATCACGCCGTTGACGATGTCGTCGTTGGTGGTGACCAAGTCCGGCACGTCGAACACATCGCGCAAAGAGAAGTCCATCACCCCTTCCTGCGGGATGGCAACTGTGCTGCCCGACACGGCGAAGTGCACCGGCATCGGCGTGTCGGACAGGCCGATTTCCACCGTGACGCCATGGTTGCGGATCAGCAGCTCGATCTGCTGGAGCAGGTAATTGCGGAAGAGGTCGGGGCGGGTGACTGTGGTCGCATAGGTTCCGGGCGAGGAAACATGGCCAAAGGCAAGCCGGGTATCGACCTTGTCGAAGCTGGTGATCGTCAGGCGAATTTCCGGATAGAAGGCGCGGATGCGGCGGCCAGGGTGGCCCTTCGACACCGTCATTAGGAACTCGTCGGACAGGAAGGTGGTGGCCTGGGTATACAGTGCCTCAAGCCGGTCCACGGCGGCACTGGCACTGGTGAAGCTTTCCATGGCCGGGGCGTCGGGCGAAAGAGTGGCGCTGTTCTGGTCGTCTTGCATTCTGGGTCCTGCGGTTGATCCGGCATATAAGCCGAAAGCTGGCACCTTTCGCAAGTGAAGCCATTGTAACGCTGCTGCTCAGGCTGCGCGGAACAGCGCAATCAAGGCGCGGTCTGCGGCATGGTCGGCGTCAATCCCAGCAGCAGCGGCGCCGTAGATTTCCACCTCGATCAGCTGAAGGTCAGTGATGCGGTTCTGGCCCGCCAGTGCCTCCAGCGCCTGTTCGAAGCCGGCGGAAGTCCAGACCCGCCGGTTGATCGACAGCGCGAACGTGGCCTGCGGCAGGGCGACGGCCAGAAGATGCGGCAAGGCCTCAGGTCCGACATGGCCTGCGGTGAAGGTCCCGGAGGAGACCACCCCGCCATAGCGCCGGGGCAAAGTCAGCGGCCTGGTGATGTCTGCCTGGAACAGCCCGGCATAGATGCGCTTTTCGGCGGCACGCTCCAGCATCTCGACCGAGAAGTCTGCCGCATCGATCTCATGGCGGAAGCCCATTCCCAAGAGTGCCTCGGCCAGCAGGCCGGTCCCGGCGCCCACGTCCAGCACCGGCCCACCCGCACCCTTGGCCATGTAGGCAGCGGCGACATGGGCGGGGAGCAGGTACTGCATTTCACTGGCAAAGCCGGAATCGTAGTTCGCCGCCCAGTCCCGGTACTAGGCGAGGCAGGCTTCTGGCCCGGTCAGTCCGAGCGCCCCTTTCAAGCCCTGGTCCATGTGTCTCTCCCGCTGCGGGATCAGCATGGAATGTGAGGATGGATGCCGCAAGCCCTTGCGCCCCATTGCCCGCACCCCGATAGTCGCGCCATGTCGACACTCCTCTCCCTTGGCCACGGCTACTCCGCTCGCGCCCTGGCCCGCCGCCTGGTGCCGCAGGGCTGGCGCATCATCGGCACCACCCGCAACCCGGCCAAGGCCGACCAGTTCCGCCGCGAGGGCGTGGAGCCCCTGGTATGGCCGGGTAACCTGGACTGGATCCTGGAAGAGACGACGCATGTCCTCTGCTCGGCTGCGCCCGATGCACAGGGCGACCCGTTCCTGCAAGCCCGACCCGAGATTGCGCGGTCGAAGGCCGGTTGGGTGGGCTACCTGTCGACCACGGGCGTCTACGGCGACCATGATGGCGGTTGGGTCGACGAATCCACGCCCCTCACCCCGCAATCCGACCGTGGACGGCAGCGTGTTCTGGCCGAAGGCCAATGGCGGGCAACCGGGCTGCCGGTCCACATCTTCCGGCTGGCGGGAATCTACGGCCCGGGGCGCGGCCCGTTCGAGAAGGTGCGCGACGGCACCGCCCGGCGGATCATCAAGCCCGGACAGATCTTCAGCCGTATCCATGTCGACGACAT
>JBJTSJ010000148.1:0-3422 GCA_046076605.1 Tabrizicola sp. | reverse complement strand
CACGGTCGGGCGGTAGTAGAAGCCCTGATCCATCGCCTCACCGCCGGTGGTGATCTGGACGTGGTTCAACTCTCGCGCGCGGTTGACGAAGCTGGCGACGCGGTCGCGCTGGCGTTGGCTGATCAGGGGGCCGATTTCGTTCGTCGTGTCATCCTCCGCGCCAAGGGTGATCGAGGCGGCGGCGGCGGTAAGGTCGGCGACGAGGTTGTCGAAGATCTTGGCGCCGGCGTAGACGCGGCAAGCGGCGGTGCAGTCTTGCCCTGCGTTGTAGAAAGAGAAGGCGCGGAGGCCTTCGACCACGGCGCTGATGTCGGCATCGTCGAAGACCACGACCGGTGCTTTGCCGCCGAGTTCGAGATGCGTGCGCTTGACGGTCTTGGCGGCAGCGTCGAGCATCTTCTTGCCGGTCGCGACATCGCCCGTCAGGCTGATCATGTCCACATCGGGGTGGTTGATCAGGTAATTGCCGACGGTATGGCCGCGCCCGGCGATGATGTTGACGACGCCTTCGGGCAGTTCCTCGGCCAGGATATGGGCGAGTTTCAGGGCGGTGAGCGGGGTTTGCTCGGACGGTTTGAAGACCACGGTATTGCCGCCGCCGATGGCCGGGCCAAGTTTCCAGGCCATCATCATCATCGGGTAGTTCCAGGGCGCGATCGAGGCGATGACGCCGACCGCGTCGCGGCGGATCATGCTGGTGTGGCCGGAAAGATATTCGCCCGCGACCGTGCCGGTCATGCAGCGCACGGCCCCGGCGAAGTAGCGGAAGCAATCGACGATGCCGGGGATTTCATCGTTGCGGGCGGCATTGATCGGCTTGCCGCAGTTCAGCGCCTCAAGGGCGGCGAAGGCATCGGCATCGGCTTCGATCCGGTCGGCGATGCGGAGGAGGGCGGCGGAGCGTTCGGCGGGCGTGGTGCGGGACCAGTGGGCAAAGGCCTTGCGGGCGGCGGCGACGGCGCGGTCGACCTGGGCGGTCGATGCCTCGGGCACGTCCAAAATCAGGGCGCCGGTGCGGGGGTTGAGGACGGGTTCTTTCGCCTCCTGGCCGACCTCGAAAGCGGAACCGATCAGAAGCTGGGTGTGGATGGTCATGGGTACTCTCCCTATTTGCCCATTCCGGCGGTCTCGGATCCGCCGCGGGTCAGGTAGTAGGCTGCAAGGATGGGGATGAAGGTGGCCGCGAAGACCACGATGGCGACGACATTGGTGACGGGGCGTTGGCGGGGGCGGACAAGTTCGTTCAGCATCCAGATCGGCAGGGTGCTTTGCTGGCCGGCGGTGAAGGTGGTGACGATGACCTCATCAAAGGAAAGCGCGAAGGCGAGCATGCCGCCGGCGAGGAGGGCGGAGCCGAGGTTGGGGAGGAGGATGTAACGGAAGGTCTGGAAGGCATTGGCGCCGAGGTCGGCAGAAGCCTCCATGATCCCGCCGGAAAGGCGGCGCATCCGGGCGACGGCGTTGTTGTAGACGATGACGATGCAGAAGGTGGCGTGGCCGAGGACGATGGTCCAGGTGGAGAAGGGGATGTCCATGATCCCGAAGGCTGACCGGAGCGACATGCCGGTGATGACGCCGGGAAGCGCGATGGGCAGAAGGATCAGGAGGCTGATCTGGTCACGGCCGAAGAAGCTGGCGCGCGCCATGGCGGCGGCGACAAGGGTGCCGAGGATCATCGCAAGGGCGGTCGAGATCGCGGCGACTTTGAGCGAGAGGTAAAGGGGCGGCCAGATGTCGTCGCGGTTCCAGGCGACGCCGAACCATTCGGTTGTGAGACCAGGGGGCGGGAACTGGTAGGTCCGCTCCTCGGTCGTGAAGGCATAGAGGAAGATCAGAAGGATCGGCAGGTGGAGGAAGAGGAGGCCGCCAAGGGCCGCGAGTTTGAGGGGGAGCGAGGCTTCAGAGCGCATCGAAAGCCCCCGCGCGCTTGGCGAGTGAAAGGTAGATCAGCATGATCAGGATCGGGACCACGGCGAAGGCGGCGGCAAGGGGCGTGTTCCCGGCGGTGCCCTGCAGCTGGTAGACAGCAAGGCCGATGAAACGGGCTGAGTCTCCCACGATCTGGGGGATGATGTAGTCGCCCAGGGTGAGAGAGAAGGTGAAGATCGAGCCTGCGATGACACCCGGCAGGGCGAGGGGCAGGATCACAGAGCGGAAGGTCTGGCCCTGGGTCGCGCCAAGGTCGGCGGAGGCTTCCAGCATCGAGTTCGGCACCCGTTCGAGGGCGGCCTGCATAGGCAGGATCATGTAGGGAAGCCAGACATAGACGAAGACGAGGAAGGTCCCGAAGGGCGAGGTGGAAAGGGACGAGGACTCAAGCCCCGGGATCGAAAGGATGCCATTGATCAGCCAGGAGGTGCCGGTGCCATCGGCGGCCCAGGTCAGGATGCCTTCCTTCGCAAGGATCAGTTTCCAGGCGTAGACCTTGACGAGGTAGCTGGACCAGAGAGGCAGCATGACGCCAAGGTAGAAGGCGGCTTTCCAGGGACCCTTCGCGTAGCGGGCGGCGAAATAGGCGATGGGGAAGGCAAGGACCGCGCAGGCGAGGGTGACTGCCGTAGCCATGACGACGGTGCGCAGGATGATGTCGAGGTTCTGGGCCCGGAACAGTTCGGCATAGGTCTTGAGGGTGAACTCTTCCTTCACCACGCCCGAGAATTCGTCGATCGAGTAGAAGGACTGGAGGAGGAGGGCGAGGAGCGACCCAAGGTAGACCACCCCAAGCCAGATCAGCGGCGGGCTGATCAGAAGAAGGAGAAGGAGCTTCGGTTGCCGCCAGAAAAGGCCCGTCAACCGGTCCGCCGCACCGCGGGCGGGAAGGATCGCGGGGGCAGTCATGCGCACGGCCCCTGAAGGCCAAAATTCTTGAAGGAAGAATTTTGGGCGCTTCGTGCCGGGCTGGCGTGTATGGCGGAGAGGGCGGAGCCTCCGGCGGGGATATTTGCAGGACAGATGAAAGGGCTTTTGTCATTCACCTGTCCAAAAATATCCCGGGGGGAGCCGAAGGCGGGGGGCAGCGCCCCCCTTGGCCGCTGATGCAGGGCGGGACGCATCAGTTGGTCCCCATCAGATGCAATGCCGCCGGGTCGAAGGCGATGGCGCTGGTTGCGCCTTCAGCCGGCAAGGGCTGGCCTGCGGGGACGAGGGCTGCGACCTCAGTGCCTTGAACGGAAAGGACAACCCGTGTGCCGGAGCCGAGGTAGCGCAGGGCAGTCACGATGCCGGATACCGGGCCGGTGGGGGCAAGGCGGGTCGCCTCGGGGCGAAGGCTGGCCCATTCGGGTGGGCCGCCGAGCGCCTGGGTCAGGGTGGGCGGCAGGACGTTGGAGGAGCCGACGAAATCGGCGACGAAGCGGGTGGCGGGGCGGTCGTAGATTTCCTGCGGCGTGCCGATCTGGGCGATGCGGCCTTCGTTGAAGACG
>JBJTSJ010000147.1:0-9455 GCA_046076605.1 Tabrizicola sp. | reverse complement strand
CAGTCGCTTCTGGGGATGGACTACTTGCGGCAGTTCCGGATGGAGATCGCGGCGGGAAAGCTGATCCTGCGGCAGTAGGCCCTGGGTTTGTCCACGGTGGACATGTTGCACCAGTCCCATGATTTCAAAGGCTTGGCCGCGGACGTTAACAATTCCGCAAGCTTTCCCCTGCCCCCGGCCTAGGGTCTGCTGAGCAGGCCTTGCACCGTGTTCGTCAGGTCGCTCAGCGAGAAGGGCTTGGGCAGGAACACCGAATTCGGCACCCGCGCCTGATCTTCGGCCAGCCCGTCATCGGCATAACCCGACATGAACACCACCTTTACGCCCGGACGGTCCAGATGCGCCCGACGCACCCAGGCGGGCCCGTCCATGCCCGGCATCACCACATCGGTCACGAACAGATCGATGTGCAGGTTCTTGTCCTCCAGCTTGGCCAGCGCCTCTTCGGCGCTTGCGGCCTCAAGCACAGTGTAGCCGCGCAGCGTCAGGGCGCGGCTCGCAAAGGCGCGGACCGAGGCTTCGTCTTCGACCAAGAGCACCACACCTTCACCCTGCCGCGCCGCCACCCGGCGCGGTTCGGCAGGCACACTGCCTTTGGCATCGCCTTCGAAGGCCGGGAAGTACAACGAAAAGGTCGTCCCCTGCCCCAGAGTCGAATCGACAAAGATGAACCCGCCCGACTGTTTCATGATGCCATAGGCCATCGACAGGCCCAGACCCGTGCCCTCGCCAATCCGCTTGGTGGTGAAGAACGGCTCGAAGATCTGGCGCAGCTGGTGTTCGGGGATGCCGATGCCGCGATCCACCACACGGATCACGGTATAGTCCCCGGCGGGTACCGTCGCCCGGTCGCGCTTGAGGTCCTCGGTCAGGGTCACGGGTTCCGTCTCGATCCGGACATCGCCGCCATCCGGCATCGCATCGCGCGCATTGACCACCAGGTTGATCAGCACCTGCTCGATCTGGCGCTTGTCGGCGCGAATGCGACCCAAGGGCTTGTCGCCTTCCCGCCCCAGATGCACCAGCGACAGGTCGACCTTTTCCACCATCAGCCGGTTCAGCAGGTGGATCAGGTCGGCCAGCACATCCTCAAGGTCCAGCACCTCGGGGTTCAGTGTCTGCTTGCGCGAGAAGGCTAGCAGCTGCCCGACCAGCGAGGCCGCCCGGTTCGCGTTCTGCCGGATCTGTTCCAGGTCGGCAAAATCGGTGTCCTCGCGGCCGTGGCGCATCAACAACAGGTCGCAATGGCCTGAAATCGCTGTCAGAAGATTGTTGAAATCATGCGCGATCCCGCCCGCAAGCTGGCCGATCGCCTGCATCTTCTGGCTTTGGACGAACTGCGCCTCAAGCGTCTTCAGGCGCGTCGCATCATTCAGGATCGCCAAGGCCCCAAGCCGGCCATTTTCCACATAGCGGCGGAGCGTGATCTGCAGGAACCGCTCTGCCTCGCCCCGAAGACGCAGCACTTCGGACCCGCCGGGATGGCGCCCCGCAGTGACGTCGGCCAGCCATTCCGACACGGGCCTGCCCAGCCCCTCGAACAGGTCGTGGAACATCGCAGCCCGGGACTCGCCGTTCCACATCAGTTCCCGCGCGGCAAGGTTTGCCGACCGCATCACCCCGTCGGGGCCAAAGGTCATGATGGCGACTGGCACCTCCTCCAGATCAGCGCCGACGGCCACCACCGGCGGCCTGTCGGTTCCGGGTGGGCCTGCATGATCCGCTGGCATCGCCACATCCTCGGCGCGCCAGAAATAATGGTCGGCATCGGCCCGGTGCACCGAAAGCCGCAAGGACCTGCCCTGCCCCGCCAGATAGTCCTGCGCCGAACCGGTTGTTTCCGCAGCCCGCTGCAGACGTTGCAACAGCTCACCCGGATTGAGCGTCTTTTGTCGCAGGACCGCATGCAAGGACTGCACATCCGTCCCGAACCGCGTCTCTGCCGCCTGATTGCGCAGGATCAGTTGTCCGGCAGCATCCGTCAGAAAACAGGGAACCGGATCGTCGGCCATGAGGTGAAAGGCAAGGTGGCTGTCACGTCTGCCCTGCCGCTGGTTCAGTCTGGCCAGGCCACCAAGGGCAAGGCACATGGCGAATATCACGAGCCCGGCAAAAAAGGGATAGCGGCCACCCGACTCCCAGAATGCAACGCCGCTTATCATCAATGCCAGGCCAGCAACGACGAAAGATACAATCAGTTGCGGTATAATTCCCAAGCTTACCAATGCTTTACATGCTCCAAATCTACCTGACCGGGCCCGGGTGTTGTCCCACCATCGCCCGAAGGGGTTAAGACAACATTAACCGTCTTTGGAAGCCCGTCTAGGTTGAGACTGGAAATTCACTTTCCATGTAAAATTGCAAGATAGAAACCGTCGCCCCCTTGCAACGGCGTAAAGACCTGCTCTTTGTCCAGGCGCCAGCCCGTGTTGCGGTCTAGAAAAGCTTGCACCTGATCCTGGTTCTCGGACCGCAGCAGCGAACAGGTCGCATAGGCCAGCACCCCGCCCGTCCGCACCATTGCTGCGACCTGGTCGAGTATCTGCGCCTGGGTTTTCCGAATCTGCGCCAGCCGCTCCTCCGTCAACCGCCACTTGCCCTCCGGGTCACGCCGCCAACTGCCAGAGCCGGAACAGGGCGCATCCACCAGGACAAGATCATAGGGCGCGGTTGCTGCGGGTCGGTCGGTCAGGGTGACCTGCACTCCTGCCCTGCGCGCACGCTCTGGCAGGCCCGCCATCCGCCCGGGAGAGGCGTCATGGGCGAAGAGCCGCAGCTGGGCCCGGGCCGCCATGGCCAGGGTCTTGCCCCCGCCTCCCGCGCAGTGGTCAAGGATGGCCATGCCATCCGCCAGGGGCAACGCCTCGACCACCGCTTGCGAAGAGGCGTCCTGCAGTTCGACCAGCCCCTCCTGATAGGCCCGGGACGTCTGCACCTTGCGGGCATTGTCCTGAACTTCCAGGGCCGTCGCTGCCAGCGGATGCGGCCGGGTGACAATACCCTCGATACCCAGGGCATCCTGGGCGGCGGCAAGGTCGCCCATTGCCAGATTGACGCGCAGGAAGACCGGGGCGCGGCTGCGCAAGGCCTGGGCCACCGGCTCCAGATCGGTGCCAAGGCTGTCGCGCAGGGCCGGAAGCAGCCAGCCGGGCAAGTCCAGCGCCACTTCGGCATCAGGCGTAGCCCCCTTGTCTGCCGGGCCGGGAGGCGGCGGGGCATGGCCTTCACCGGAAAACCAGCCCTCATGCCCTGTGTCGCGCGCAAGGCCCAGAACCAGCCCGCGTCCAGTCAGCCCGCCACCAAGGGCCGCTGCCGACTGGCGCTGCCGCAAGGCCTGAAACACTAGGTCGCGCACCGCTGCCCGGTCCCCCGACCCGGCATAGCGGTTGGCACGGCCCCAGTTCGTCAGGGCTTTCTCGGCGGGCTCCCCGGCCAATACCCGATCCAGCACGGCAATCGCCGCCGCTGCCCGCGCGCCCGGGGTCATCGCAAGGACCGCTCCAAGGCCGGGCGCGCCACCTCACATCACCCGGTAGTTCGGGCTTTCGCGGGTGATCTGCACGTCGTGGACATGGGATTCCTTCAGCCCCGCCCCCGTGATCCGCACGAACTGGCAGCGCGTCCGCATCTCGGCCACGGTCCGGTTGCCGGTGTAACCCATTGCCGCACGCAGGCCGCCCACCATCTGATGGATCACCGCCGCCGCACTGCCCTTGTAGGGCACCTGCCCCTCGATGCCTTCCGGTACCAGCTTGTCTGACGCCGCATCCTTCTGGAAATATCGGTCGGCCGAGCCTCGGGCCATCGCACCAAGGCTGCCCATGCCCCGGTAGGCCTTGAAGGACCGGCCGTTCCACAGGATCACCTCGCCGGGGGATTCGTCGGTGCCGGCAATCGCGCTGCCCACCATCGCGCAAGAAGCCCCCGCCGCGATCGCCTTGGCGAAATCGCCGGAATACTTGATCCCGCCATCGGCGATGACCGGGATGTCCCCCGCCGCCCGCGCCGAATCCAGGATCGCCGTCAGCTGCGGTACACCCACACCTGCGACGATCCGCGTCGTGCAAATGCTGCCTGGCCCGATCCCGACCTTTACCGCGTCAGCGCCTGCGCCAATCAAGGCCCGCGTCGCCTCGCCCGTGGCCACGTTCCCCGCCACGACCTGCACCCGGTTCGACAGCTTCTTGATCCGCTCGACCGCGCGGGCCACCCCTTCGGAATGCCCATGCGCCGTGTCGATCACCACAAGGTCGACGCCCGCGTCAATGAGGGCCTGCGACCGCTCGCACCCCGCATCCCCGACGGTAGAGGCCGCCGCCACGCGCAGCCGCCCCATCTCGTCCTTGCAGGCGTGGGGGTTCAGCACCGACTTTTCGGTGTCCTTCAGGGTCAGAAGCCCCGTCAGCTTCCCCTGCCCGTCCGTCACCAGAAGCTTCTCGATGCGCCGCGCCTTCATCAGGCTGATCGCCTCGCCCCGGTCCACCGGCTCTTTCAGGACGGCGAGGTTCTCGGACGTCATCATCACCCGCACGGGCGTCTTGTCGTCGCTGGCAAAGCGCATGTCGCGGTTCGTCACGATCCCAAGCACCCGGCCAGTTGCATCCACCACTGGGAAGCCGGTGATCGAATACCGCTCCATCAGTGTCTTCGCGTCCGCCAGCGTCTGGTCCGGCGTCAGCGTGATCGGCTGGTAGACGACGCCTGATTCGAACCGCTTCACCCGACTGACTTCCCGCGCCTGCGCCTCGGGGTCGAGGTTCCGGTGGATCACCCCGATCCCCCCCGCCTGCGCCATAGCAATCGCCATCCGGCCTTCCGTCACCGTATCCATCGCCGAGGACAACAGCGGGATGTTCATGCGGATCGCCTTGGTCACCCAGGTCGAGGTATCCGCATCGGACGGCAGAACGCTCGATGCCGCAGGCACCAGAAGCACGTCATCAAAGGTGAGAGCCTCACGAATCTCCATGGGGTGGTCCTCCGGGAGCAAGCATCGTTTGGCGGTTCCCCTTTTCACGGCCCGCGCGCCGACGCAAGAGCCAATCCACCCCTTGCCCCTGCACGCGGCCCATGCAGATTAGGCCGCAAAGCAAAGGTCAGCCCATGCGCGTCGCCATCGTCGAGAACACCCGCATCACCCACCACGGCCAGGTCGGCGTGGCGCTGCACGAAGCCGCAGCGCTGATCGACCTTTACAAGCCCTGGTCGGGCCAGCCCCTGCCGCAGACGGTGGGTGCCGACGCCCTGGTCGTCTTCGGTGGCGAGCAGTCGGCGCGGGACGACCACACCCATCCATACCTGCCCGACCTTGCCCGGCTGATGGCCGACTATACCGCGATGGACCGGCCGGTCCTTGGCATCTGCCTCGGGTCGCAGATCCTCGCCCGGGCCTATGGGGCCGACAATCATCTGGGCACCGCACCCGAATTCGGCTGGGTCGATGTCTCGCTGACCGAGGATGGGCGCGCCGATCCGATTCTTGGCCAGTTGCCGCCGACCTTCCCGATCTTCCAGTGGCACTCGGACACCTTCACCCTGCCCGACGGGGCGGTGCACCTTGCCCACAGTCCGACTGCCGCGCATCAGGCCTTTCGCATCGGCCGTGCGACCTATGGCACCCAGTTCCACTTCGAGGCCAGCCGATCGGTCGTGCGCGACTGGTCAAACACCTTCCCCGATGCCATCGAACGCATGCTTCCCGGCTGGTCCCAGCGCCATCCCATGCTTGCCGAAACGCAAGGCAAGGATGCCGACGCGCATGGCCTGGCACTCGCCCGCGCCTGGGTTGCCCTTATCTAGGCTTCGGCCGCGTTGGTCTTTGCTGCCAACCGCCCGCCCGGCCACTGCTTCAGCACGCGCCAGGCGATCCAGGGAATGATCCCCAATGCCAGAACCAGGATCCCCTGCCCCAACTGCCCAAGCGCCCCGCCCTGCAGCATCAGCGCGGTCGAGGTCGCCGCAAGCGGAAAGGTGAAGGCGCCCCAAAGGGCCGAAAACCCGGATTCAGTGATCCAGTGCGCCATGGCCAGCAGGGTCACCAGGATCAGGACTGCGATCCCGCTGAAGACCAGCGCCAAGGTCGGCACATCTGCCAGGCTGGCGGTGGTCGCGAACAGGCTTGCCGGGGCGAGATGGATCACCAGCAGCGGCCGTAATGGTGCCGGTGGGGTACGGCGGGCGAGTTGTACAAGGCTGACCCCCCAGATCGCCAGCGCAATCGGCAGCGTCGCGTAAAGGATCAGCCGCGCCACGTCTGGCCACCCCAGCGATGCCAGCACCGGGGCGGCAAGAATGAAGCCCACAAAGGTCATGTGCCAGCCCGGGTTCACCTGCCGCGCCTCTGGCGGCGATCCGATCAGCACCCGAAGGGTCAACAAGGCCAGCACACCATGTGCACCGAGCATTGCCAGCAGCAGGACAAGGCCTGCCCCAGGCGCAAAGATCGCAAGGTGCCCCGCCGCAACCAGCCCCCCCAAGGTTCCCGCCGCCAGCCCGGCTCGCGAGGGGAGAACCTTAAGATCATCCAGTATCACACTGGTGCGACGCAACATTTTTCCGATGTATGTACAGAATGCGAACGCCCATAGCGGCAGCACCAGTCCGGCCGCCAGATCGGCCAGATCGGCCAGTTCGGCCCCAAGTCCCCAGGCCTGCGTCCCCACTCGCAGCGCCGCAGCCAGCCCCAACAGGCCAAGGATCGGCGGGAAAATGGCCGGAGGCGTGGTGGCGAACAGCGGCGCGCGGCGCGGCGGAAACTGCGGCGGCGGATACAGCTTGGGCCGGTGTTGGGCCGGGGTCTCAGCCATCTTGGTCCTCCTTTCCTGCAGCCGCGCGCTGGCCTTGTGGGTGCAAGACCTACCTGGAAAGCGTCCTTAACCACAGGTTGTAAGCCATCAAAGCCGCACACGCCATGAACTGGTGTCCATCAGGAAACAACATGTCGATACACTCGTATTTACACACGCCATTAATCATTGCTTGTCGGTCTGTTAAAGACCAATCCTCACCTAAGACCCTGCGGCCAGACTTGTGGGAACCAGTCCTCTCGCAGCCGCTGTCCCGCCTGCATCCCGTGGCCCGGATAGGGTGGCGAGGTCGGCCCGGGACGTTCCACATAGCGCGCGTCGTCGCCCACCAGCCGCAGCGAAAACGCCCGCCGCCGGTTCTGCGTGGTATTCCCCCGCGTGCCATGCAGGGTGCGGAAGTTGAAAGCCACGGCATCGCCCGGCTCCATCTCCCATTCCAGGATTTTCATCCCCTCGGCCTCGGGATCGGGGATGGGCATGTAGTCATCCTTGCCCGGATAGAAGTTCGTCTCGGACATCCAGCGCGTCGGCAGCACGTCCTTCGGCCAAAGGTGCGACCCCGCCACACAGCGCAAGGAGGCCTCTTTCACCGGGTCCAGCGGCGACCAGAAACTGACCGTCTGCTTCCCCTCGACAGAGTAGTAAGGCCCGTCCGTATGCCAGGGCGTAGGCTTCGTCGTCCCCGGTTCCTTCACTAGCACATGGTCGTGGAACACCTGCACCGTGCCCGACCGCATCAGCCGCGCGGCCACCTCTGCCGCCTGCGACTGCCGGATCACCGCCGCGAACTCCGGCACCTTGGTCCAGTTGCAGTAGTCGTCGAAGAAATACCCCGGTTCGCCAGGCTTCAGTGTCGCCATCTGGTTCGTCGGGTTGGCCATGTTCCGCGCGATCCCGGCGCGCAGCATCTCGACCCAGTCGGCCCAAAGCCCCTTGACCAGCACCACCCCGTCGCGCTGGTAGGCCTCGACCGTGTCCTCTGTCACCGTGACCATGCCGCATCCCCCTGTTGCAGGCACCCTGCCCCGGTCAGTCGGTCAGGGCAAGACCAGACAAGTCGCGCCCAACTGCCGCAGGGCAGCCCCGGTCCCCAGCTTGAACCGCGCCAGGCCCGGCGCGCGGTCTGTATCTACAGAGCCGAGGTCCAGCCAGCGCACCCCTTCCGCCTGCAGCGCCTCTGCCGCCGCCACCAGCAGCACCGCATGCGCCCCGGCATCGCGGCCTGGGTCCGAGGCCCAGCCCAGATGATAGGTGGCCGAGTCACCATGCCGGACAAAGACCATCGCCGCTGCCATGTCCCCAGCCTGGCGCCACTCCCAGATCCGCAGGGCGTCTGGTGGCAGCGCACGGGTAAAGCCGGGCGGCAGGCTGCGATAGCCGCGGGCGTGGCGCTGTTCAGTCTCGAGCAGAATCAGCCGGTCCAATGTGGCGCGACTGCCCGGCTTTGGCATGACCCCGGCGCGTTCGGCGGCCACCAGGCGGTTGCGCCACTTGCCCACCAGCCCCGCGCGGAGGTTGGGGGCCAGGTCCCAAACCGCGTGGTGCAGCGGTGTGACCAGTGGCAAAAGGCCGAAACCCGGGACCAGAGCCTCGGGCGTGGCGATGGTCAGGCCCGGCCAGCGCGCCAGCTGCCGCAGCGCCCGGCGCTGTGTATCGGGGCCGCAGGGGGCAGACCAGACCGGCCCGCGTGACACGAGCCGCAGCCGCCCGCGTTCGATCACCAGCGCCTTTCCCCCATCCACCTCGCACCAACGCACGCGCGCGCCGCCCGCCGCTGCACCAACCGCGTAGGGCTCGCTTTGCTGGAACGGCAGGAATCCGTCGAATGCGGTGCAACTGGTCATGCGCCATTAACGGAACCGAAAGTTTACTGTGCCGTTAATGGGCGGCATGAAACAGGTCTCGCTCAAACGCTCACCCGCCCCAACGCCGCGGCTGACCCTCTGGGTGCCCGTGGTGCTCAGCGCCGGTCTAAGCCTGTTCTGGCTGGGGATTGTCGCGCTGACCCGGATCTAGCGGCCCTCTGCCCCGCCTTTGGCTTTGACGCAAAAGCGGGCTATGGCTATGGTCTCCAGCGTCCAAACCGCATTGAGTGCGCCGCCAGATGAACCTGAAGGATCTTGCCCATCGGCTAGGCCTGTCGCCGACCACGGTCTCGCGCGCGCTAAACGGCTATCCCGAGGTCAACGAGGCCACCCGCGAACGGGTCATCGCAGCGGCCAAGGAACACAACTACCACCCCAACGCCCGCGCCATCCGACTTGCCACGGGCCGCGCGATGGCCGTTGGCCACGTGATCGCCATCACCAACCGGCATGAGATCGTGAATCCGGTCTTCGCCGATTTCATCGCAGGTGCGGGCGAAACCTACAGTCGCAACGACTATGACATGCTTCTGTCCGTCGTGCCGGACGAAGAGGAAGAGCAGACCTACCGCGCGATGAAGATGAAGGGCAACGTCGACGGTGTCATCGTGCATGGCCCGCGCGAAAATGACCGGCGGATTGCTTTGATGATGTGACCGCCCCCCGACGGCATCGATGTGCCAGGGTGGGTCTGCGAGGATCCACAGAGGAGGACGGTCATGTCGGAGATTATCACGGTCGGGCTCGACCTGGCGAAGAATGTGTTTCAGGCGCATGGCGCCGA
>JBJTSJ010000146.1:0-3280 GCA_046076605.1 Tabrizicola sp. | reverse complement strand
AGCGCGCGGGCTTCCAATTGGTCCATCAGGCGGTGGCTGGCCCCGGTTTCGAGGAGGAAGCGGCAGCCCTTCAGGTCGCGCGCGAGGGTGGAGAGGAGGCGCGGGGTGACGTCGCTGTCGAAATCCTCGATCACGCCGAGGCGAAGCGTGGTGAGGCCCGAGAGGTCGGCCATGGCCAGTTCGGCGCGGGCCTCGGACGCGGCGTTCAGGATGGTCTGGGCATGGCGGCGGAACATCGCACCGGCTGGCGTGATCTGCATCGGACGGCCCGAGCGGTCGAGGAGCGAGGCGCCAAGTGCGGCTTCGAGCGCCGCAAGCTGCTGGCTGACGGCGGACGGGGAGACGCCCAACCGGCGGGCCGCAGCGGAAATCGAGCCTTCTTCGGCTGACGCGACGAAGACCTCGATCCCCCAGAGCGTGACGCGGCCTTCGGGTTCGGCCATGGCTTAGAGCTTGGACAGCTTCTTCTGCAACTCGGCCAGTTGCTTCTTGATGTCGGCAATGTCGTCCGAGGAGGCGGGGGCCTCTTCTTCCTTAGCGGGACCCGAGCCGCCCCAGCCGGGCATCCCGCCCATCATCGTCTTCAGGAACGCCTCTTGCTGCTTGCGCATCGCCTCGAACCCCGGGACCGAGGCGAGGGGGTTCGGGAAGGCGGAGAGGTTCTCCATCATCTTGGCCTGACTGCCGCGGAGCATTTCGAAGGAGGAGGCGAGGAACTGCGGCATCACCGCCTGCATGCCGGTCGCGTAGCTGCGGACGAGGTCGGTCAGCACATCGACGGGAAGGACGCTTTCGCCCTTAGATTCGTGTTCGGCGACGATCTGCAGAAGGTATTGCCGGGTCAGGTCATCGCCGGTTTTCAGGTCGACGATCTGCACCTCGCGCCCCTGGCGGATGAAGCCAGCGATGTCTTCCAGCGTGACGTAGTCCGAGGTTTCGGTGTTGTAGAGACGCCGGCTGGCGTAGCGCTTGATCAGAAGCGGCTTGTCTGTGTCGGCCATGGTTCCCCCCAGCGTCTTTTGCGCTTGCAGAGAAGCTTAGGCCGGGCTGCAGCAAAAAGAAAGCACTCTGCAAGGGTCAGTTTGCGCGCGCGGCATCGGCTGCAGCGAAGTGGTCCAACTGATCCTGGTGCGCCTTGCGGAAGGCGGGGCGGGTCAGGATGCGGTCGGTGTAGGCGTGAAGTGCAGGGTAGGGTCCAAGTTGGGCGCGCAGTTTCGGCACCCGCAGGATGTCGGCCATCAGAAGGTCGGCCACGGTGAAGCGGTCAGCGGCCAGGTGGTCGCGGGTGGCAAGGACGGCCTCAAGCCGGGAGAGCCGGGAGGAGAGCCAGCCTTCCAAGGGGTTTTCCGGCGGGTTCTTCAGGCCGATGAACCACCAGGGGACACTGACCATCTCGACCGAGTTCAGCGCTGAAATCACCCATTGCAGGGTGTCGGCGCGGCCCTGGTTGTCGCGGGGCATCAGGACCTCGGACGCCTCGGCCAGGTGGAGGAGGCACGCGCCGCTTTCGAAGAGGGTGACGTCGCTGTCCTGCAGCGCGGGGACCTGGGCGAAGGGCTGGCGGGCAAGGTGTTCTGGGCTGGTGCGGTCCTGGAACGGGACGGTCGCGATTCGGTAGGGGAGGCCCGCCTCTTCGCAGGCCCAGCGGAGGCGGAGGTCGCGGACATGGCCGCGGGGGCCCTGTGGCACCCAGTCGTAAGTCCAGATGGTCAGCATGGCGGGCCCCCTTTGGCACAGGATGGGCGGGGGGCCGGAAAAGAACAAGGCCCGGAGCGATGCCCCGGGCCTCAGCCGTCCTTGGGGGACGAAACTCGTTACGAATTACTTCGCAGCCGCAGCGGCTTTCTTGGCGACCGAGGTAACTTCCGCGGTGGCTTTCTTGACGGCGGCGGTGGCGTCTTCCGACATGTCCTTGCCGGCGGCCAGCATCAGCTCGACGGTTTCCATCTGCACTTTCTTGGCGACTTCAGCGAAGGCGGCCAGGTTCTCGGCAGCCATTTCGGCAGCGGCCGAAGCGAAGTCGGTCACCGACTTGGTGTAGTCAGCCGGTTCGGCCTTGGCTTTCGACACGTCGCCCAGCTTGGCGATCGAGTCCTTGGCCCATTTCGAGGTGATCTCGGTCGACTTCTCGGCAGCTTCCAGAGCGACTTTCGAGAACTTCTCGGCGAAAGCAGCCTGGGTCTTGAACGCGTTCTGGAACGCCGAAGCGTCAACCGGGAACGAGGCCATCATGTCCTGCACGACTTTGGTGAAGTCCGGGGTCTTGGTCATGTCATTCTCCATGGGGCCTGCGAGGGGGGAGGGGAGGATCGGCCCGGTTCCTTGATGCAGAAGATATACGTGCTGCGGTGCAGCATTTCAAGTCCCTTTCTGCAGTGCAGCAAAACCCCGGGTTGCGAGGTTTAACCCTGCGGAAAGCGGGTGAAATGTCAGAGCTGGGGTTGCGCCACGACGTAGGTGCCGGGGGCAGGGGCGAGCGAATCGGCGGGTTTTCGCGCGGGGATCAGGGGGCCGGACTGGCTGGCAAGCCACGCGCCCCAGCGGGGCCACCAGCTGCCTTTGTGGAAGGTGGCAGAGGCGCGCCAGGCCTCGGGGTCGCCGGCCACTGGGGCGTCGTTGGTGTAGTGGCCGTACTTGTCCTTCGACGGTGGGTTGATGATCCCGGCGATGTGCCCGGAGTCGGAGAGGAGGAAGGTCTTGTCCTTCGATCCCATCTGCTTGATGCCGTTGAACGACCCGCGCCAGTGGGCGATGTGGTCGGTCTCACACGCGATGGCGCAGACGGGGAGTTTTACGTCGGCAAGGCTGACGGGATGGCCGAAGACCTTGAACTCGCCTTTGGCAAAGCCGTCGCCCTGGCAGAGGCCGCGGAGGTATTCGACGGCCATCCTGGCGGGGAGGTTGGTGCCGTCGCCGTTCCAGTAGAGGAGGTCGAAGGCCGGGGGCGCCTCGCCCAGCATGTAGGACTTGATGGCGGGCTGGTAGATCAGGTCGTTCGAGCGGAGGAAGGAAAAGGTCCGCGACATGAAGAACTTGGAGAGGATCCCGTCGCGTTCGGTCTGGCGTTCGATGCCGTCGACAAAATCGTCGTTGAGGAAGACGCCGACTTCGCCGGGGTCGGAGAAATCGGTGAGGGTGGTGAAGAAGGTGGCGGTCTTCACGGTCTCGTCGCCGGCCTTCTGCAGGTGCGCGAGCGTGAGGCCCAGGGTCGTGCCGGCGATGCAGTAGCCGACGGCGTTGATCTGCTTCTCGCCGGTGATGCGGCGGACCTCGGCCATGG
>JBJTSJ010000145.1:0-3168 GCA_046076605.1 Tabrizicola sp. | reverse complement strand
AAATGATTGAACAACGCCGCAAACGCTGCCCGATCGCCATGATCGCGCACCGCCAGCATCAACGCCGTCCAATTCGTGTCTTGACCTGACACCTGCACACCTTTTTTCCGGGCAGAAACTGCCGCCTTTTCCGCAGCATATGCCGCGGGTCGGACCGCTGCATCCGGAAAAACGGTGGTGCTGGCATCGAACATCATGGGGTTCCTACGCAGGGGGCTTGCATCTGGATCACTTCGTCGGTTGTGATCCGCTGCAACGCGCCTCACGTAGACGTTGAAACAGCCAGGGATCCGAAATGCCGTTTGAGAATTTGCGTCAGCCGCCCCGCCGCATCGCTGTTGTCGGGGCCGGCATCTCGGGCCTTTCCGCCGCGCTGGAGCTTTCCCCGACCAACGCAGTCACCCTGTACGAGGCGGAGAACCGCCTTGGTGGCCACGCGCGCACAGTGATTGCCGGCAAGAGAGGGGATCAGCCGGTCGATACCGGCTTCATCGTCTTCAACCATGTGAACTACCCAAACCTTGTCCGGCTCTTTGACCGTCTGGGCGTGCCGACCGCGCCGTCGTCAATGACCTTCGCCGCCTCAACCATGGGCGGGCGGCTGGAGTATGGGCTGGAAAGCCTCGACAAGATCTTCGCCCAGCGCCGCCGGATCGCTGACCCGCGCTATCTGCGGATGATCCGCGACATCCTCCGCTTCAATTCAAAATGCGAGGAAACCGTCCGCCCCGGCATGACCATTGCCAACCTTCTGGACGCGCTTGGCACCGGCCCATGGTTCCGGGATCACTACATCACCCCCTTCTCGGGTGCGATCTGGTCCACGCCAACGCGCGGCATCCTTGATTTCCCGGCCTATGCGCTGGTGAACTTCTTCCGCAACCACGCCCTTCTGACCCGCAATGGCCACCAGTGGCACACCGTCCGTGGCGGCTCGGTCGAATATGTGTCGCGCCTGACTTCCCAGCTTGCAAAGCAGGGGGTCGAGGTGCGGTCTGGCACACCCGTCCAGTCCATCCGCCGTCAGGCCGGGGGCGTGATCATCCATGCGCAAGGAGGTGAGCCTGAGGTCTTCGATGATGTCGTCCTCGCGACCCATTCGGACATCTCCCTTGGCCTTCTGGCGGACGCAAGCCCGGCTGAGCGTTCGGCCCTTGGCGCCGTCCGTTACAAGCCGAATGAGGTTGTCCTGCACGCCGACCCGACCCTGATGCCAAAGAACCGCAAGGTCTGGTCCTCATGGAACTATGTGGAACCCGCCGGGATCAAGCCTGACCGCATTTCGCTGACCTACTGGATGAACGCGCTGCAACCGATTCCGAAGGACGACCCATTGTTCGTCACGCTGAACGCGACCGCGACAATCCGGCAGGAACTGATCCATGACACGGTGACTTTCCATCACCCCGTCTTCGACCTTGCCGCCTTGCAGGGCCAGAAGGACATCGCCGCGCTGAACGGCACCCGGAACACCTGGTTCTGCGGGGCGTGGATGCGCAACGGCTTCCACGAAGACGGCATCGCGACCGCGACCGAAACCGCCGCCGCCATGCTGGCCCGCACGGCGGAGCGCGCCGAGGCATGACCGCCGTCGACCATATCGCGGGTGAGACGTTCCATGGCCGCAAGGGCGGACTGGAAAACAGCTTCCGCTATACGGTCGACTACGTGCTACTGGACCCGGAAACCGCCACTGGCCCCCGGCTCTTTTCCCGCAACCGGGGCAACCTTGCCGCTTTGCATGACATCGACCACGGCGGCCCGAAGGGTGTGGGTCGCGGGGTGCCATGGGTGCGCGAAACCCTTGCAGCCTTCGGCGCAAAGGGGGCCGAGAAGATCCTCCTCCTCGCCCAGCCGCGCTTTCTGGGGCATGTGTTCAACCCGGTTTCCTTCTGGCTTTGCTACGATACTGTTGGCAACCTTCGCACCGTGATTGCCGAGGTGACCAACACCATGGGCGACCGGCATTCATACCTTTGCGCCCATCCCGACCACCGGCCGATCCAGCGCACGGACACGCTGGAGGCACAGAAGGTCTTCCATGTCTCGCCCTTTCAGCCCATCGCCGGCAGCTACCGCTTCCGCTTTGACATCGGGACCGAGCGGATCGGGGTCTGGGTTGACCTGACCACGCCCTCGGGCGGGGTTTTCACCAACCTGATCGGCCCGCGCCGCCCGCTGACCAATCTTGGCATCCTGAAGGCCTGCCTCCGCCGCCCCTTCGGCTCTCGCCGGGTGCTGGCGCTGATCCATTGGCAGGCGGTAAAGCTTTGGTGGAAAGGCGCGCCCTTCCGCCGCCGCCCGCTGCCACCCGCTGAAGACGTGTCGCGGTGAAACCAGCCCGCCTTCCCGCCTGGGCGCTGTTCTCGGCGCTGATCGCCATGGCCGGGCTGCCGATCTACATCCACGCGCCGAAGTTCTACCTTGATACCTACGGCACCTCACTCGCGGCCCTCGGTGGCGTCCTTGCCCTTCTCCGCCTGATCGACCTTGTGCAGGATCCTGCCCTCGGCTGGCTGGCCGAGGCGACACGGCCCTATCGCCGCCCCATGGTCGCCGGGGCCAGCCTGATGATGGCCGCCGCCATGTGCGGCCTCTTCGCCATGGCCCCGCCCGTCGCCCCACTTCTGTGGTTCGCGATCACGCTGACGGCCCTTTTCTCGGCCTTCTCCTTCCTCACCATCTGCTTTTACGCCGACGGCGTCGCCATGGCCGAGCGTCTGGGACCCCAAGGCCATATCCGGCTGGCGGGCTGGCGGGAAACCGGTTCCCTCCTCGGCATCTGCCTTGCAGCCGTCGCGCCTGTGGGCCTTGCCTCCCTCAGCCCCACTCCCTTCACCCTGTTTGCCGTGATCTTCCTTGCCATCGCGATCATCGCCACCCTGGCGATGAACGGCGAATGGAGCACGGCCCCCAGTGCCACCCGCAACCCCCTTGCGCTTTTCCGGCCCGCACTTGCCGACCCGCTGGCACGTCGGTTGCTGCTGATCGCCCTTCTGAACGCGGCCCCAGTCGCGGTCACCTCCACCACTTTCCTTTTCTTCGTCGAAAGCCGTATCGCAGCACCGGGGCTTGAGGGGCCACTGCTTTTGCTCTTTTTCCTCGCCGCCGCTGTTTCGACCCCGTTCTGGACCAAGGCCGGCACGAAGCACGGACCGAAGAAAGTGC
>JBJTSJ010000144.1:0-10403 GCA_046076605.1 Tabrizicola sp. | reverse complement strand
TCCGAGACGCAGGAGGCTGCGGCTTTCTGGTCCGGGGCCGCGCTAGCGCATCTGGGTCAGGCAATGGCGTCGCGGGATGTGCCTCTGGCGCTGTGGCGCGATCGTCTGGCACTGACGGCGGCCGAGAACTGCGCTGCGATGGCGGGGCGAAGGGAAGGGCAGGGCGCCTTGCGCGATGCGTTGCACCTGACGGGGCCGGGCGATGACCCCGGCCCGGCGGGGCGGATCGCACGGCAGTGGTCACGCGCGGCGGCGCGGCCGGTTTCGGTAGCGCATCTGGTCAATACGCTGGACGGAGTAACGGCAGAGCGGATCGCGCTTTGCCTTGATGCCACCGGACCGACCCCAGTGGACTGCGCGGCGCAGGTCGTCGAGGCGGTGCTGACCGATAGTCCGCGAGCCGAGGCCGCCGCTCTGATCCTGGCCGATGCCGCGTTGGCAAAAGCGTTGGGGGCAACGCATGTGCTGCCGCTTCTGGCGCTGACGCTCATCCCCGCGATATACGCTTGCGGGGCGATGATCTGCGGCTGGCTTGTCACCGCGCCGTTGTCTCTGCCGTCGGGCAGGCGCTGCCGCTGGCCGGCGATCTTGCCCGTGCGGCGGCCCGCCTTCGGGCGGTGGCCCCGAAGCTGCGCGCCAAGGCGGCGGGCCGGGCGGTCGATCTGTTCCTGTCGCGCGATGCGCTGGTGCCGGGGGCATTGTCCTTCATGTCGGATCGGGCCGCGCGACGGCTCTGCGACCGACTGGTGGCACTCGGCGCCGTGCGCGAACTGACAGGGCGGGACACGTTCCGCCTGTACGGGGTCTGAGCATGGGGCGGCGCGAGGATACAGTCCTTGACCGAGAATTGGCCGTTCTTCGCCCTGAGTTGCGCTGGCGGGAATGGATGCGCCGGATCGAGGCGGTGCTGTTCGCAAGCGCGAGCCCGGTGGCGCGCGAGGATCTGGCGCGGGTCGTGGGGCAGGGGGCCTCAGTCGATCTGTTGATCGAGGATCTGGCAGTGGATCTGGAAGGCCGACCCTATGAGGTGGCACAGGTGGGCAAGGCGTGGATGCTTCGCACGCGCGCAGCCTATGCCCCGGCGATCCGCGCCGCGGCGTATGTTGACAGCCAAGCGCTGAACCTGTCGGAATACGATCTGGCCGTGCTGGCGGCGATCGCGTATCACCAGCCGGTCAGCCGCGTCGGGTTGAAGGACATCTTCGGGAAAGAGATCAGCCGTGACCTGATCGGCCGACTTGCCGAGCGGGACCTGATCGGCACCGGCCCCCGTGAGCCGAGACGTGGCGCGCCTTATACCTTCGTCACGACGGAAACCTTCCTTGCCGCCTTCGGGATGCAGTCCCTCCGCGATCTGCCGGATCCCGAACAACTGGAAGATGCGGGTCTCGCTGGCCAGTCGGGGCGCCCGGAAGCCTAGACGACTTGCCGGGCTTCGACAGGAAATTGGCGGCCTTCGTAGACCCGGACCGCTGCCTGCAGCAGGGTGGTCAGATCAGGCTCTCTGGAGAAGGAGGCCGGCACCGGCCCGGCAGTTTCGCCAAGCCGATCTCTGAGCGTCCCGACCAACCCCTTGAGGTTCTTGGAGGCGCGGGCCAGCCCGAGCCAGAAGGTCAGCGGGCCGCGTTCTGTGGGGTCTCTTGCCTCGATCTGCCGCTCTGACAGCCGCTGGAAGAAATTGTAGCGAACCCTATGCGACAAGAACGGGATTGTTGATGTCGCCGTTCCGACGGGCACTGGGTGTTTCATAAGCTGCGCGGCGAGAGACTTCCGGTCGTCCTGCGCGCGCCCAGTGGAATCAAGGCGCAGCAGATCGTCGATCAGCCGCTCGAGGCGCCGGGCGCCCGTGCTTGCCGGGCCAGTCGGTTTTGCGAGAGGGGCGTCACAGAAGGCGCAGTACTGTTGTGGCACGAGGCGAGCCTGACGAAATGGCGCAAGGCCCTGCCCACAAGACGGGCAGCGGTCGCGCAATCGGCAGCCATGGCGAAAACAGGACAGGCGGCTTCCCAAGGCCCAGCTCCGCCGGAAATAGGGCACTTCGTCTTCCCGCAGGCAGGAGGGACAGAACTGCAACCAACAGGACTGTGCCGTCGATGTCCCTGCATGTTGCGGCCGGGTCCGCAGCCGCAAGCGCAGGGTGGAGAGTGGACGGCAGGCCAGGCAAAGACCGTCGATCTCGTCGGGGCAGATCGACGTATGGTCGAGCAACACGCGACGAACAGCATCCGGCAGATGCCGGTCAAGTTGCTTCGACCATGTCTCGCCGGCCACACCGAGCACCGCTCCAAAATAGCGCGGCGGCACACCATTGGCATGTGCAAGCCGGTGCAGCCAGCTTGACAAAAGTTCGCCAGGAGCTGGCCTGACATCCACCGGCCAGCGATGTCCCGCGGCCACTCTATAGCAGCGGGCCGGGGAGACGGTGATCCTATGCGCACTGCTGGTCATGTCATTGAATGGCGCAAGGCCGAGTTCCGTCGCCGTGACAGCGGCACATAGCCGAAGGCCATGACGGTGCTGGACGTGATCCTTTCCTCACCGCTTTCAACAGCTGCCACCGCCGCCCGGGTGACGATGTCGACCACCTCGCCAATCAGCCCTTCCGACAGATCATGGATCATTTTGGCCAGGGGAGGTCGTGAGAGGTTTGAGGCATGCGCAAGCGGCATGCTGGCCTCGAGACTGTCGAGAAGTGTGGCGAAGTCTTCGTCAAAACCCCACCGTGGCACTGCCACCGTATCGAACCGCGAGCCCATTTCTTCGGTGTCGTTCAGCGCATCGTAGACGGCGATTTCGCCGAAAAGCACGGGCGAGATATCGTGCACCCGTGCGATCCGCCGCAAGAACGAGAAGATTGCCTTCACATCCTGCCGACGTCCCCGCAGGGCACTGTGGAATTCGTCGAAGATGAGCAGGCGCGGCTTCAGGCTGTCGAGAAGATGATCGACCTGTTCGCTGGCGCAGGACAGGCTGCGCCAGCCGGCAGCTTGCGGGGCGCGCAGTCCGGACAGGATGCTGGCGTAGAAATGCGACAGGCCGGCACCTTCCCGAGTCTGGATCACCCAGACCCTTTGCCGGTCGGCGCGGCGCAGATGGTCGACGGCAAAGCGTTCGGCGATCATGGTCTTGCCGTTGTGATAGAGACCAGCAATCAACAAGCCGCGTGGACGGAGTGATGGCGGGCGTTCCAGAAGCTGCCGCATCGCATCGTGTGCCGCAGAGGCACCGGGATTGCCTATCCAGCTTGGCGCCCGAATATGAGCAATGCGGGTGGCAGCATCCGCATCGAGCAACGCTGAGGTTGATGGTAGGAGATGGTCGGCCATGCTACCAGGGCTCCACTGGAAAGACGCGGCGGGGTCGGTCGGGTTCTGGTCCGGTATGGTCGCCTCCGAAACCTGCCCGACATTTTGATACGCCTTCGGCGCGTCTGCTGCGTGTCGGGCCCTGGTCATTTCCCGCAGGTGAGCCTTCTTGGATTTGGCCCCGGCGACGGTCGCCGCGATTTCCCGGCGCAGAAGCGTCTTTTCCTGCGCCGGTCGTTGTTGGCTCTCTCGCGTGCGCGCTCGGTCGGCTTCATGGTGCCAAAGGGTGATTGGCATGGTCACCCCATCCCGCCGCTTTACCGGACGCCAGATCCGCGTGTCGGGATCGGCGATGTAGATCCGGCTGATGTCCCGGGGGTCGTAGCATAAATCCAGAGGTGGCAACCGGTCACGGCGGGCGACGAGAGGCCCAAGCCATTGCTCAAAGTAGTCGATGGCGAACATGCTGACGCCCTGGGGAGAGATGCGGCGCGTTGTGCGTGGGAGAAAGTTGAGCAGGACTTGCTCAGGATGATCGATCGGCCGGTCCGTCGGTGGAAGTAGCCGCTCCCATTCGAGGCGAGGCACGGTCAGCTTGCGCGCGTTCTGGGTCTGGTTGTGACCGATGATTGCCAGAGCGATGCAACGCTCGAGGGCCGCGAAGGTCAGACTTGCCCTCTCATCGGACGAATAGTCGCCGCGATCCGCGATCGACCGTCCGGTCTTGCCGGGAAGTGAGCGAAGCACCGCGTTCACTTTTCCAAGGAGGCGCTCGACAACCCCACCTCGGTGAACTGTGCCCTTGTTCCGGGTTCGGACGGTTATCCCGAAGTCGGCGCATCCTTTCGTAAAGGTACTGCTCTGAAATTCCTTGGCAGAGGCCACGACGATCTGCTTGGAGCGACCGTGCATTGCCCATGGGAGCGAGATCCCGCGTTCGGCCAGCCAGTCATCCTTGCGACAGATCGCGTGTCCAAGGCACAAGGCGACCGAGAGCCGGGACGGACGCTAGAGGGTCAGACAGAAGCCGATGATGGCACTATCCGTGATCAGCGGCCCCGCGCCTGCTCCATCCGGCGGGGGTGCAAAGTCATGAACCTGCCGCGCAGCACTTACTACTATTGTGCGGTCGCCAAACCCGACGGGCTGTCGGATGCCGAGCTGACGTCGATCATCGAAGACATCCAGGATGAACTGCCCTGCTACGGCTACCGGCGCGTGACACACGAACTGAAGCGCCACGGATTGATCATCAATCACAAGAAGGTAGTCCGCGTCATGCGGCTTGCCGGACTTGGCATAAAGCCCCGTAGGCGCTTTGCGAGGACAACCGACAGCCAGCATGACTCGCCTATCTTTCCGAACCTCTACCGCAATGCCATCCCCGACCAGCCAGACAGGGTATGGGTCGCCGACTTCACCTACATCCGGGTGGCGACCGGCTTCCGCTTCCTCGCGGCCATTCGTAACCGACCGGTTGGCACCGCCTGCCTGATGGCAGGGTGATCGTTTAAGGCACGTGCATAGCGACGTCGTTAGCGACGTGTCTTATGCGGTGCTTGTGATGCGTGGCGATATTCTGGGACTGGAGCGTCGGCGACGGTGGGGTGACGAGGAGAAGCTTGAGATCGTTTTGTCGGTCGGCGTGGGCGGCGCGACGGTGACGCAGGTTGCGCAGCGGCATGATGTGACGCGGCAGCAGATTTACGCTTGGCGGCATGAGCTGAGGAAGAAGGGGCTGCTTTCGGCCTTGCCGGAGGCGCTGTTTCTTCCGGTGGACCTGGACAGGCCGATGGAGTTGGCGATGCCGGCGGTTGCCACCCAGGTAGAAGCCACGCGCCCGGCACAGATCGAGTTGCGATTGGCGAATGGACGCTGCCTGTGCTTCGATCCCAAGCTGGAGATGGCCACGCTGACGCAGGTGATCCGGGCGGTGGAAGCGGCATGATCGGGCCGGGCACGGGTGTTCGCGTCTATCTGGCCTGTGGCGTCACAGATATGAGGAAGGGCATCGAGGGGTTGGCCGCCCTTGCGCAGGATCATCTGCGCCAGAAGCCGACAGGCGGTGCCGTCTTCGCATTCCGTGGTCGCCAAGGCGACAGGCTGAAGCTGCTTTACTGGGATGGGCAAGGGTTCTGCCTCTATTACAAGGTGCTGCAGAAGGGCCGCTTTCCCTGGCCCGCGCGTGGTGACGGCGCGGTGCGCCTGACCTCGGCGCAGCTGGCGATGCTGTGGGAGGGGATCGACTGGCGCAGGCCGGATTGGGGGTCTCCACCAGCCCGGGTTGGCTGAATTTATCCTGCCGAAAACCCTTGTTTTTATGGTCTTTCCGCCTGCCTTGTGGTAGTGGGGCGCATGTCGAATTTAGCCCCGACCCTTCCCGATGATCCGGCGCTTTTGAAGGCGCTGATCGCGGCGTTGCAGGCGGAAAACGCCAAAATCTCGGCCACGTTGCGCGCCCATGACCAGTTGATCCAGACCCTGCGGCTGCGCATCGCCAAGCTGAAGAAACAGGTCTTCGGCCAGTCCTCAGAAAAGATCGAACGTGAGATCGAGCAGCTGGAATTGGCGTTGGAGGATCTGCTGATCGCCTTGGCTGAATGCGAGACGGCGGCACCGGATGGCGATCTGGAAGGGGCCGCTTTCGAGGCTGACGAGGATGTCACCGATCGTCCGTCGCGCCGCCGTCCCCGGGTCTCGGCCAGCACGCCGCGCGAGCGGCGGGAACTCGACCCCGGCAGCTGCTGCCCCGATTGCGGGGGCGATCTGCGCGTGGTGGGCGAAGATGTCAGCGAGATGCTGGATCTGATCGCTGCGCAGTTGAAGGTCGTCCAGATCGCCCGCCTGAAGAAATCCTGCCGCCGCTGCGAGCGCATGGTGCAGATGCCCGCCCCCAGCCGCCCGATCCCGGGCAGCATGGCCGGTGCGGGCCTGCTGGCGCATATCCTTGTCTCCAAATTCGACGACCACCTTCCCTTGTATCGCCAGCACGAGATCTTTGCCCGCATGGGTGCGGATATTCCCGACAGCACCTTGGTCGACTGGTGCGGTCGCGCCATGAAGGTGCTGGCCCCGCTGATCGAACGGATCGAGGCGGATGTCATGGGCAGTGACCTGCTGCATGCCGACGACACGCCGATCCGGGTTCTCGATCGGTCCGGGCGGGACAAGGGGCTGGGCAAGGGCGTGAAGAAGGGCCGGATCTGGGCCTATATCCGCGATCAGCGCCCCTGGGCAGGCACCGCGCCACCCGGAGCGGTCTATGCCTTCGCGCCGGACTGGAAGGAAGAACACGTCCATCGCCATCTGGCCAAGACCCGCGGCATCCTGCAGGCCGATGGCTACAAAGGCTATGCCAAGCTTTACGATCCTGACCCCGACGGGACGCCCCGCCTGCGCGAGGCTGCTTGTTGGGCCCACCTGCGCCGCGACTTCCATGACGAATGGGACAAGACCAAATCCGCGATCGCCCGCGAGGCGCTCGACCGTATCGGTGCGCTCTATGACATCGAGCGCGAGATCAGCGGTCGTCCCGCGGACATCCGCCTTGCTGCACGCCAGAAGCACAGCGCCCCGAAGGTCGTGGCCTTCTTCGCTTGGGCAGAGCGCCAACTCGCCCTGATCCCCGGCAAGGGCGATCTGGCCAAGGCCTTCCGTTACGGGCTCAGCCGCAGGAAAGCCGCAGCCTGTTCCTGTCTGACGGGCGCGTGGCCATCGACAACAATCCAGCCGAACGCGCCCTGCGCCCCATCGGCATCGGAAGGAAGAACTGGCTCTTTGCCGGGGCGGACACCGGTGCCGAAACGCTGGCCCGCGCGATGACCATCATCGAGACGGCCAAGATGAACAGCCTCGATCCGCAGGCCTACCTCGAAGACATCCTGGCCCGCATCAACGATCACAAGATCAACCGCCTTGATGACCTGCTGCCCTGGAACTGGTCCCTGCTTCCTGCAACGCTACCCGAGGCCGCCTGATGGCAACCGTCACCCATGTCTGCACCCTCGACTACGTCGCCAAGATGCTGGGCGAAGACCCCGAGCTTATGGAGGCCATCGTCTACAACGACGACAACCTAACCTACGGCGCGATCATCAGCGTCTATACCGGCCCGGAAGACACCATCACCGCCTTGACCGATGACGGCATCGATGAGCCAAAAGATATGCTCAGGGACGCGCGCATCACCACCGAAACCTGGCACGCCTTCCTCGACGACTTCGTCGATGACGCAGAACTCGTCGCCCGCATCAAGGCCCAGTCACCGCGGTAGCAACCGGCCGGTTACGCAGCGCTGCTTGCCATCGATAGTTCTCCGTTCCGATATTGTCGCCGCCAGACCGTCAGCAGCCCGCGGGAAATACCGTGCCGACGGGCGGTCGCAGAAACTTGGCGATGTCCCCGGTGACTTTCCTCGACCAGCCGGATCTTGTCCGCATCGCTCCAGTGCCGACGCCGTGGCACGTCCTCAGCGGACAGGATCTCGATGTGCGGTGTGAACGTAAGGTCGATCATAAGTTCGGACTTACCATCGCATCTATCGCTCCGTCAGACGGCCCACGCCGGAGCGTTACCCTTAACCATGGGGAGGATTACCCTCCACCGCAATCCGCTCCCGCTCCGCCTTCGTGCGCAGTCAGCGCCCGGACGGCCCCTCGATCACCTCCAGCCGAGAAACCCCGCCGCCACTCGAGCTGTCCAATTGGACGCCCACTTCGCCGTCTCGTCCCAAGCCCAAACCTCCAACGCCGACGTGCGCAGAGAATGACGCGTTTACTTCACAAGCGGCAGGAGGGGAACGGCGTCGCGCTTACTGTCTTAGGATCTCACGCCGAAATCTGGCAGGCGGTCACAACCGGGTGGTTAGGTAACCGAAGGAACTCATGGCAATGCTCTCGGCACTCAGCGTTTTCCCCTGCAGCGCTATCCTCTGGCTGCTGGTATGTGATCACATAGGCCTTGTCCGGGACCAGCCGCCGATCCGGTAGGGGCCGGCTCGTCGCGACTGGACTTGCCCCGCCTGAGCGGCCACGGCGGCCAGATTGACGGCGGTAAAGCTTTTGCCCGCCCCCGGCGCGGCGGAGGTGAGCAGGATCGTGTTGGTCTTGGCGTCCAGCATGCCGAAATGCAGCGAGGTTCGCAGCGAACGCAATGCCTCGATCACCAGATCATCGGGCTTGGTCACCGCCAGAATGGGCAAATGGCCTTTGCGTTTGCGCAGGTTGGCCGCTTCGGGCGAATAGTTGACCGTTGCAAAGACCGGCAGCCCAGCTTGCTCGATCTCCTGGGCGCCGCGGATGCCGCGCCGCAAGGCGCGCCGGATCAGCACGATGCCCGTGCCAAGCACAAGGCCCGCCAGCAGATAGACCGCCAGCGTCCGGCTGGTGCGGGGCGATATGCGGATGCCGTCGGAATAGGCCGTGTCGATGATGCGCACCGAACCAACGGTCGAGGCCCGGACCACGCGCAATTCCTGCGCGCGGTTCAGAAGCTGAACATAGATTTCCTGTGCAACCTCCAGGTTGCGGCTCAGGTTGAAGATTTCCTTCTGCGTCTCGGGCAGATCGGCCGTGGATTTGCGTATTTCCTCAAGCTGACTTTCAAGGGCCGCCCGGTTTTCAATCAGCGCCTGATAGGCCGGGTGGTTGATCGTGTAGCGCTTTTTCAGCTCTTCTTCCTGCAGCGACAGCGCGTTCAGTTCTACTTCGATCTGGGTTGCCCGTTCCAGCAGGGTGCGCGTCTCATAATCCACATCGACGGATTGCTGTTCCTGTCGGTAGGCGTTCAGCGCGTTCTGGGCCTTGGTCACGGCCTGTTCGGCGATGGGGAGCTGTTCTTCAATGAAGGTCAGGCTGTTTTGCGCCTCGGCCGCGCTGCGCGAGATGTTCTGGGCGACATAGGTCTGCGAGATGGCATTCAGGATCGTCTCGGCCCGCTGCGGATCGGGGTCGGTGAACAACACCCGCAGGATGGATGACCGCTTCGGGCTTTCGCTGACTGAAAAGGCCTTTTGCATAACCTGCACTGCATCGGGCACCGACAGGCGCCCCAGAATGAATTCGCGGCCGACCGGGCCGTGAAGCTGGTCTACAACCAGCGACACACCACTATCCGGCAGGGCCAGGCGCTCACGGACCTTGCCGTCTTGCCCTGCGCCATCGGGAAGGGTCAGGTGATAGCTGTCAGGGCCGGTGATCCGCAGCACCATGTCTTCGCCCAGCCAGTGTTCGGGAACCTCCAGCTCGCCCACCGCGATGGCCTCGTTGCCCCATTGATAGGGGCGCAGAAATTCGATCTTCGGATCGGCCAGCTTCAGCCGGGCCGGCAGCAGCGCCAGAACGGGCAGGGGGCGGGGATGGGCATAGACCTGCAGCCCCAGCTCGCGCACGACCTGCCCCATGACCATGCGCGATTTCATGATCTCCATTTCGGTATCGGCCGGAGAGTTGCCCGAAGACCCGCCATCGCCCAGAAGTTCCTGCATGCCTTCGGGCAGGGCCAGGGCGCCCGACCGGCTTTCCAGCTGCAACAGACCCTGGGCCTGAAAGATCGGCTCTTGCCGGAAAACCGCAAAGGCCCCGGCGAACAAGGCAAGAAACACGCTGAGAGCGATCCAGAGCTTTCCCGACCAGAGCGTGCCGAAAAGCTCCAGCAAGTTGATTTCGTCTTCGGGCTGGGGCAGAGGGCGCGGCTCGATGGTGGACATGGGAATTCCTACGACTGGTGGTTTATCAGGCATCTGTCAGGAACGATTGGCCGTCAAGGACATGTTCAAACCTATCCGTGATGTGTTTGGGGCAAGGAATGCGGGCCCTGCGGTCAGGACGGGCGGGTTTGGGGCCGCGACCTTTCGATCCAGGCCTTTGCCGCGGCCGCGATGGCATCGCGCGTCTGGCGATGCAGGGCAAGCGGTTTGCGGAAAGGGTCTGCTATGCCCTTGCCGCCCCGCCAGTGGTCGAACAGAATGGTGCGGCCCGAAAGCTGCGGAAGGCGCCGGGCAATTTCGGAGCGGTGGCCGGGCTCCATGACATGGATCAGGTCATGGGTCTTGCCGATGTCCTCGGTCAACTGCCGGGCGACATGCCCGCCAAGATCAAG